>JAKLIV010000234.1 GCA_022709405.1 Spirochaetota bacterium | reverse complement strand
GTCGCGTCGTTTTTCATCCTGAAATGGCCGTATGTCCTGCCTTCCTGGATGTCCTTCCTGAATGCGTCAGTTCCCGCGAGATGGTCGACCGGGAATGAGTCCCCGCTGCGCTCCCATCTGGCTTTGGGGTAGGTTTTCATGATGTGGCCCATTATGGCGAAGGCCGTTTCGCTCGGCGTGAACTTGCCGCCGGTATACAGTATATGGGCGCCCCCGCAGCGCTGGCCCGCGTACTTGCTGAACGTCGGCTCGAAATAGACCGGCCTGAACTTGAAGTTTTTGAGGCCCAGCTTCTCGAGTTCCTTGCAGAAGGATGCGGGCTCGATCCACGGCGCGCCGATGTACTCGAAGGGCTTGGCCGTTCCCCGGCCGAGCGAGATGTTGATCCCCTCCATGAGCACGGTGAAGGTGTATATGATCGCCGAGGTGTAGGTCGGCAGGTTGGGCGAGGGCGGAATCCAGGGGAGGCCGGTCTCGTTGAACATCATGTCGCGCCGGTAGTTCTCCATGCCGATCACGGTGAGGTCGACGTCCTTCGTGAATTCACCCCGGTAGTAGCGGGCGGCCTCGCCGATGGTCATGTTGTAGATGAGCGGCGACGGGAACGCGCTGACGAATTTCGAAGAGAATTCCCTGCGAAGGTACGCCCCGTCGATACCCATGTACCCGATCGGGTTGGGCCTGTCCAGGACGATCAGCTCCTTGTCGGTGCCGTTCAGCGTGTCCATGACGAACTTGAGGTTCGAGATGTAGGTGTAGCACCTCATGCCCATGTCCTGGATGTCGAAGATCACGATGTCGGCCTTGTCGAGTATGTAGCCCAGGGAGTTGGTGTTCAGCTTGTGCAGGTTGTATACGACCGCGTTGAAGTTGGGGTCGACGCTGTACGCGCTCTTTTCGTACTCGTTCTGGAACCCGTACAGGCCGTGTTCAGGGGCCAGGATCGATATCACGTCAATGCCCTTTTTTTCGAGCAGCCTGATGTTCGGCTCGAGATAGTAGTCGGTGCCTGAATGATTGGTCACCACCGCGGCGGTCTTGCCCCTGTATCTGCCCGCGTACCGGTCGAGAAAGACCTCGATCCCGGTCCTGACCCTGTCTATGTTTTCCGGGTAGTAGTACTGGACCCTTCCGGCGCACCCGTCGAGGATAAGGGACGTCAGGAGCAGCACGGGCAGTATGGCGGCGCTTCTAAGGCGCGTCAATTTCATCATAGGGTCTCCGGTCGGGCGGTGGTCGGGGCGGATGAATTTCCGGCCCGTGAAAGAATATAATATCTGTGATGGCAGTAAATCATTTTTTTTCTCGGCAGATTAATCTTGAGTAGCATTGCAACAGCTATTAACCCCCGATAAAACGTTTATTGTTAATCCTGCTTGACAGAAGGGGCCTGATGGCCCCAGAATCATGCCGTCGTATTAATTATCGCTGGAAGGCCCGGTATGGATAAGATTAAAAAAAAGACCCTTCTCTTTTTCTGCATCGCCATCGCTCTTGCGACCGAGAACTGCGCGGCTGTGGACGCCAGGAAGGAAGGAGATATTCTGAAGCGCTATTCCGAGGAAAGCAGGGAGAAATACGGCTCTCTCCTGGTCGACGTTTCGAAATACACGACCAACGGCGTCCGGTATCACGAAAAATACCGCAAGCTCCTTATCGGGCTGGCCGGGGAGATAATCGAGGGAAGGAACCTCGCGATCGTTCCCGGAAGCATCGGGTTTTATTTCGACAAGAAATCGGAACAGAAGGAATCCCTCTACCTCGGCCTGGATATCGATGCGGGCGGCAGCCAGACCGAAAGCTATTCGGGCGTGGTCGCCTATCTGGTCAAACACAACCTCAGGGAGATCATCCAGACCGTGCGCTCATGCGTCTCGATTTTTTCAGAAAACGAGGTGGTCGGCATGGTCGTCGGATGGCGATGGACGAGCGGAGGCTCCCAGGAGCAGGTGAACATCTGGATGAACAAGGACGACCTGCTGAAGTACGAAGACCGTAAACTCACCTTCGAGGAGCTCGTCCTGCGCAGCGTCGTGACCAATACCGCCGGCAAGATCATAAGGGTGCAGCTATAGGACTGACTCGAGCGTTTTGCACAGGGCCTTGATCTCCATCATGGTGCCCACGCTGATCCGCACGTAATCCCCCTGGACCGGGCCCTTGTAGTAGCGCACCAGAATCTTGTTCTCCTTGAGCTTCCGGTACAGCTCCTCTGATTGCACCTGCGGGTGCCTGACGAACACGAAATTCGCCTGCGACGGCACCACGGTGAACCCCATGCCTGCGAGCCTTTCCTCGAGGTACTCCTTGTTGCTGACGACCATCTGCAGGCTTGACCTGAAGCTCTTCTGGTCCAGGAGCGCGGCCCTGGCCCCGGCAAGCGACAGCCTGTTGACATTGTACGAGTCCTTGATGATCATGAGTCCCCTGATGATGTCGGGGTGCGCTGCGGCGACGCCGATCCTGAGGCCCGCGAGCGAATAGGACTTCGAGAACGAGCGGGTCACGATGATGTTGTCATATTTTTTGACCAGCCCGATCGCAGTGTTGTTGTAGAAGTCGACATACGCCTCGTCGACCACGAGCAGCCCCTTGAACTTTTTCAGAAAGCTCTCGATGTCGCCGATCTCGCACCAGGTCCCGGTCGGGTTGTTCGGGTTGGCCACGATGACCAGGTTGTATTTCTTGTTCAGAAAGGCTCCCATGTCATAGGTGAAATCCGCCCTGAGCGGGACCCTGTCGTAAGCGATGCCGTTCACCTGCGCCAGCGTGTAGTACAGGGCGTACGACGGATACGGGAACGCGGCCAGGCCGTCCTGCTCGACCAGGCCCCTGAGGATCAGGGTGAATATCTCGTCGGACCCGTTGCCGATGAACACGTTTTCGGGAGACAGGTCGTTCTGCGACGCGAAAATTTCCCTGACCTCGCGGGAGAGCGGGTCCGGGTACCGGCGAAGGGACTCGTCGCAGGCGCCCCTCAGGGCCTCGAGCACGGCCTTCGACGGCGGAAACGGGTTCTCGTTGGTGTTGAGCTTGATGAACTCGTCGATGTTCCCGGGCTGTTCGCCCGGAAGGTATTCCTCGGTGTTCCTGAGCCTGCTGTTCCAGTATTTCATATCGTCCTTTTTTACTCGGGCCGATGGGCCATCCCCGTGAGCCGGGAAAGGTCCGTCATCGAGTTCTTTTTCATGTAATCCGCCAGGCCGCCGAGAAGCTCGGCCGACCGTCCCGGGTGCACCATGGTCACCGTGCCGAGGGATACGGCCGCTGCGCCGGCCATAAGAAATTCGAGCATGTCCTCGAGCTCGAAGATTCCGCCCATTCCTATTATGGGGATATTGATCCTTTCATAGATCTGATACACGACGCGCACCGCCATGGGCCGTATGGCCGGGCCCGAAAGGCCGGCAACCTTGTTCAGGAAATGGGGCCTTCCCTTCTTGACGTCGATTTTCATTCCCAGGAAGGTGTTCACCGCGGACACCGCATCAGCGCCGATTTCCTGGGCCCGAAGGGCGAATTCCCCGGGATCGGCCACGTTCGGCGAGAGCTTGATAATCAGGGGGATGCCGGTGACGGTCCTGACCTTCGAAACCAGTTCGGTGAAGACCGGCATGCTGGTGCCGAAGGCGATGCCCCCTTCCTTGACATTGGGGCATGACACGTTGAGCTCGACGGCCGCGACGCCGGGCGTGCGCGAAAGCGTTTTGCAGAGCTCGACGTTCTCCTCTATGCTGTGCCCGGCCACGTTGGGGATTACGGTTGCGCCCTGTTTCACGAGAAAGGGCATTTTCTCCCTGAGGAAGCATTCAAGGCCCACGTTCTCGAGGCCGATCGAGTTCAGGACTCCGGAGGGGGTTTCCATGATGCGGTTACCCCTGTTGCCCTGCCTGGGCTCGAGCGAAAGGCCCTTGGTGAATATGGCCCCGATGTCCGAAAGCCTGATGAAGGCCGAAAGCTCCTCGCCGTACCCGGAAGTCCCGGAAGCCAGTGTCACCGGATTCTTGAGCAGCAGATTCCCTATTTTAACCGAAAGATCCATGGTCGTTTTTCCGCAAAAAATACACCTTACTAAGCATCATGTTCCGGACCAGTCAAGAATTTATTGATAGTTGCTCCATATTTGTGATAAGTTGTTGAAAAAAAACAACGGCGTGATATAGGTGCTACATGCAACAGACAATCGACAAGTACCAGCAGCTCTACATGGAAGCGCTGATGGAGGATTCGGCCGTTCCCCGCATCAGCACGATCAAGCCCATATTCGAAAATCTCACCGAGGACGAGTTCATCGAAATCGTCAAGAAAATGGTCGACAACAATGACCATGACCTGTTCCAGCAGTTCCTCTACTACCTGCTCCTGTTCAGGGACATGAAGCACCTCCAGACGTACATCAATTCGGACAAATGCGGCATAGAGATCATCGAGAAGCTTATGTTCTTTTCATACGGCTACTGCACCCTGTACAACTACTCGACCGAGCGCATACTCGACGAGCTTCTGTATTTTATCAGCAACGAGCGTCTCCTCGACCTGGTGCTCAACTCGAAGTTCGTTTCCAGGGACAAGCTGCTGCTCTTCTTCATCCTGTCGAAGTTCGAGACGCCCCAGCTCAACATCTATTTCTCGCGCATCAGGGACGTGGGGGGATTCATAGAGTATTTTCTCCAGCTTCCCGAAGAGCTGCT
>JAKLIV010000233.1 GCA_022709405.1 Spirochaetota bacterium | reverse complement strand
ATTTCAGAATCCTCGAAGAACATCGCGTCACTGATCGCCGAGATGAGCGCCGCCTCCGAGGAACAGCGGCAGGGGATGGCCCAGATAAACGACGCCGTCGCCAGCCTCGACGGCATGACACAGCAGAACGCGTCGCTGGTCGAGGAGACGGCGTCTGCAGCAGAGGAGATGGCGTCCAGGGCCCGTGAGCTGCTCGACATGCTTCACCGGTTCAGGATAAGGCAGATAGGGGCGTCTGAAGCGGAGGAGAGAAAGGCGATCAGCGTTCAAGAACGAATGTGATCGGTATCTGAAGTACCATTTTTACCGGCTTGCCGCCGACTTTTCCGGGTCTGAACCTGAGGCGCGCAGCGACCTTCATGGCCGCTTCATCGAACCCGTAGCCCGATGGCGGCGAGATCACGGATGCTTTTTTCACCGAGCCGTCCGCGTCGACCTGCATCTGCATGAGCACGGTCTGCCTGTTGATGTTTGCGGTACGGGCCTCCTGGGGGAAATACCTGTTCAGGTCGAAGTCGATGATCGGCACCGGTGGCCTGTCGGCCAGGTCCGCGAACATGTATCCATCCTCGTCGGTGCCGTCGCCCGAAAGCTTGTTTATGTCGACGTCAGTATTGGGTGCGTCGGGCATATCGGTGCCGGTGCCCTCGATCCATTCGGCCTTCTCGACCGGCGCCGGATTGCTGTCGCCGCCGAGGGGCACTGAAAGGGGGACATCCATGAAATCCACCTCGACTTCCTTGAACTGCATGTTTTTCGTATCGTAGATTTTATCGTCATCGGAGAATGAAGGCAGATTTTTGATGAAATACGCGCCCGCCGCTATACCGTGAAGGATGAACGAAAATATGAGGCAGAGCTCGAAGAGGTCCCTCTCGCGGAATTTCTGCCCGATGTTCCTGATGCGACGTCTCATGTGTTCCCGCCGTTTCAGCGCTTGACCGAAAGCGCGATCCTGGTCACGCCCGACTGCCGGATGAGGCCCATGATCCGGGCGATTTTCCCGTACGGCAGTCCCTCATCCGCCGAAAGCGTGACCCTCATGTTGGGCCTGTACGCCGATTCCCTCGAAAGCCTGCTTACCAGCGCATCCTCGGCGATCTCGGTGTCCTCGATCATCAGCGTTCCATTGCTGGTTATCGCCACCTGTATCGACTGCTGCACGTTCGGGTCTGATGCGTTGACCTTGGGAAGGTTGATGTTGATGGATTCTTTCTTCAGAAAGTTCGCGGTGACCATGAATATGACGAGCAGCACGAGAAGCACGTCGACCATGGGCGTGATGTTTATATAGCCGATTTCGTCATCGTCGCCGCTGCCGGGAAGGAGCGCCATGATGTTACCTCTCTATTCTGCGGATTCGACCGCCGGTTTTTTCGTTTTGACCGTTTTTTTCGCCGCGGGTTTCTTAGCCGGGCCGCGCATGCCCGCGCCGATTTCTTTAGAAAGAATTTCGAGCTGCTGCAGTATGATCTTTACTTTTTTGGAAAAGTAATTGTTGGCCATGACGACCGGTATCGCGATGAAAAGGCCTGCAGCCGTGGCCAGGAGCGCCTTGGAAATGCTGCGCATGACGACATCCGCGCCCGTGCTGCCCAGTGTGCCCAGGCCGTGAAAGGCCTTGATGACGCCGAGCACCGTGCCCAGGAGCCCGATAAACGGCGCGTTGTTCCCGAGAGTGTTCAGGACCGTGAGCCTTTTTTCGAGGAAAATCCTTTCCTCGATGATCTTGCCGGCCATGAGATCCGGGAGCCCTTCGTGGCTGTCCTCGGCGAGCTCAAGCGAGAAAGCGGCGAACCGGGTGTAGCAGTTGTCCGGCGATTCCTTGACGAGGCCGGCAACCGCCCTGTAATCCCGCTTTCTCAGAAGCGCGATGAGGTCCTGGGCGAACTGATGTATCTTCTTGCCGGAATTCCTTTTGAAAACGACGGCCCTTTCCATTCCGACCGCAAGCGCGAGGATGCTCGCGAGCAGGAGCACCACGAACACGAAGGTTTCACCGTAATCGACGAAAACGAGTAAATCTGACATGGTTTCTCTCTTTCAAATGTGTATTGTGTGAAGACAGTTAGCCAGATTATAACCTGTCACCCGGAGTGCAATACTTTTTTTGAGTATTTATGGGGCTGTTCTGGACAGACAGAATTATCCTCTGAGATATAAAGAGCGCGGGATATGTCAAACCCTCACCGAATTCACTTCGTTCAGTCACCTCAATCGATTGCTTTCTGAACATCGCTTTTACAGGACGTCCTGATGGTGTCGGCCACTGCGGCATCCATGCCGCTTGCCCCTTGGTAAGGATAGAGTCAGGATGGCTCTGTGTCGAAGCAGAGCAGGATGTTCTAAACGCTTCGACTGGGAGGATGGGAGGGGGTTAGAGAATTACCCTCTGTGTTCTCTGTGACTCTGTGGCTGGCTTCCAAAGTATGGGATTCCTGGATATTTCAGTAAAATCAGCAATTGAAACGGCCCCGAGCATGCTCTTATATATAGAAACACGATAAAAACGGTGTCACGTGCCGCATATTGCTTGACGTAATCGGGTTCATATTGTTATTTGCTTAATATTTTCCGCGGTCCGGACCAGGTCAAGGCCGCCGGCTTGTTGCAGGCGGAGAGCACCTTCCCTTTCCAGGTCCAGAACATTAAATTTTTATTCATTTATTCAATTCTATGGAGGCAGTATGTCGTTAAAAAAAGTCATTATCACGCTTCTGTGCGGGCTCGTGATGCCCTTCGCTTTTTCATGTAAAAAAACCGGGGGCGACGCCATCAAGGTCGGCGCAATCCTTTCCCAGACCGGACCCGCTTCGTTCCTCGGCGCTCCCGAGGCCAAGACCCTGCAGATGATGGCCGACGAGATCAACTCGAACGGCGGCATAGACGGCAAGGCAATCGATCTCATCATCAAGGATTCGGCCGGCGATCCTGAAAAGGCCATTTCATTCGCCAAACAGCTCATCGAGGAAGAAAAAGTGTTCGCTATCCTCGGGCCATCGACCAGCGGCGAGAGCATGAAGATCAAAGGCATCTGCGAAGAGGCCAAAACGATCCTGATTTCATGCGCTGCGGCCGAAGTCATCGTGAACCCGGTCGCCAGGTACGTTTTCAAGACCCCGCAGAACGACAGGCTGGCGGCCGAGAGAATCTACGACGTCATGAAAAAAAAGGGTATCAGCAGGATCGGCGTGGTGTCGAGCAATGACGGATTCGGCCTCGCAGGCAAGGAACAGCTCGAGAAACTCGCCCCCTCAAAGGGAATAACGATAGCGATCAGCGAAGTCTATGACAAGAAGGCGACCGACCTGACCGGCGTCCTCACCAAGCTGAAAGCCCGCGGCGTGCAGGCCGTTATCAACTGGTCCATAGTCCCGGCCCAGTCCATCGTGGCCAAGAACATGAAGCAGCTCAACATGAACATACCCCTGTTCCAGAGCCACGGCTTCGGCAACATCAAGTACGTGACCGAGGCCGGCGCGGCGGCAGAGGGGATCATATTCCCGGCAAGCAGGCTCCTCATCGCAGAAAGCCTTCCCGAGGACAATCCCCAGAAGGCCGTTCTGGTGAAATACAAGAAGGACTACGAGTCGAAGTTCAACGAGGACGTCAGCACGTTCGGCGGCCATGCCTATGACGCGATGCTGATCCTCACCGAGGCGGTCAGGAAGGCCGGCGCCGACAGCGAAAAGGCGCGCGAGGCCATCGAGAACATCAAGGGCCTGCCCGGAACCGGCGGCGTTTTCAATTTCAGCGCCGAGGACCACAACGGGCTCGACATCAACGCCTTCGAAATGCTCACGGTCAAGGGCGGAAAATTCGTCAAATACGAGCAATAGAACCCTGCGGGCGGGGAGGCGCGCCTCTCCGCCCGATATTAATACTGACGCGCCATGTCCCTTGAACAATTTCTCCAGTACGTCCTGTCGGGCGTCACGAACGGAAGCATCTACGCGATGGCGGCCATCGGCTTCAATATCGTGTACAACACGACGGGCATCATCAACTTCGCGCAGGGCGAATTCGCCATGCTCGGCGGCATGACCGCCATCTCCCTTTCGGCCTTTCTGCCGCTGCCCCTGGCCATCGCGCTTTCGGTTTTCCTGGTGTCGCTGGTCGGCGCCCTCGTCGATTTCGCGTTCATCCGCAGGCTGGGGAAGCCCACGGTGCTCAACATGATCATCATGACCATAGGCCTGTCGATCGCGATCCGGGAGGTCGCGCTGCATATCTGGGACGAGAAGGTCCGCTCCCTGCCGTACTTTACCGGGACCGAGGTGTCCTCGATCAATATTTTCGGGGCCTACATCTCTCCCCAGGTTCTGTGGGTGCTGGGGATTTCGGGGATCATCGTCGCGGGCCTCGCCCTTTTCTTCAGGTACACGCTTACCGGCAGGGCCATGCGGGCGTGCGCCTCGAACATCACCGCCGCCCGGCTCTGCGGCATAAACACCAGAAACATGGTGACCGTATCGTTCATGCTTGCCGCGGCAATCGGCGCGCTCGCCGGCTGCATCGTATCCCCCATAACGCAGACCCAGTACGACTGCGGCACGCCGCTCGCGATCAAGGGATTCACCGTGGCCATACTCGGGGGACTGGGCAACAGCGCGGGGGCCGTGGCGGGCGGCATAGTCATCGGCCTGCTCGAGGCCTTCAGCATCAGCGTGCTTCCGCTCGCGTACAAGGACGCGGTCGCCATAGCCGTTTTACTGATAATACTTTTCGTGCGGCCGGCCGGCCTTTTCGGTAAAAAGGAAGCCGCGCGCCTCAAGGAATTCTGACCATGAAAAAGTATTTCCCGATCGCCGCGCTCGCAGTTTTCGTGATCCTGTTCCAGGCCGCGGCGTCCCTCAGCGGCACGGAATACTACCTGACACAGCTCACCATGGCCGGCTATTATTCCCTGGTCATCCTGGGC
>JAKLIV010000232.1 GCA_022709405.1 Spirochaetota bacterium | reverse complement strand
GCGACGCTGAGACCGCGGGACGCGGCTTCGTATGCCACCGAAGCGCCCGTGATGCCGCCGCCGATAACGATAACATCGAATTTTCCATCCTTACAGGTTTCAATAAAGCGTTTCATGGTATTCCCGCACTCTCATGAATTATCAGCCGGATCATCCGGCCCTTTACGGGCGGCTTCAATTGGTGCACGCATACGTCGTATAGTGTGCATGAAAATTCAGGACCGTCGTTCACGATAATAATCATCACACGTTTTTATAATGCTCCTTGCCGGACATCCTTGCTCCGAAGCCACGCGGATTTCTGTCGGCGGCGCGTCGCCAGTCTTCCATGGCCGCCCTGAGCTTCTCCGCCACCTCCGGGTAGGCGTTTATAACGTTATAGTTTTCCCCGGGATCGTTCTCCAGGTCATAGAGAAGGGGCCACCTGTAGCCCAGCGTCTTGCGCCCCAGGCTGTTCGTAACGGGAGCGGCGTCCAGGGGCGTGGGCCATACGAACCGGTTGATTTTCGATATGTATTTCCAGCGGCCCATACGCAGTCCCACGATGAGATCATAGTGGTAATAGTAGATAGCCTCGTGGGGAGACTGTCGCTGCCTTCCAGTGAACACATCGTACGCGTTTTTACCGTCCACTACGCGGTCCCCGGGAAGGCCCACGCCCGCCAGATTGAAAAATGTCGGATAAAGGTCGATGTTCATGAGCGGCACGTTACTGGTACGGCCCGCGGGTATCCTGCCCGGCCACTTGGCGATAAAGGGGACCTTGAAACCGCCTTCGTAGCTCTGGCCCTTGCCTCCGCGGTATATCCCGGGACTTCCTTCGTACCAGGGGCCGTTGTCGCTGGTGAAGATGATCATCGTGTTGCGGTCCAGGCCCTTTCTTCCCAGGAGCGCCTCAATTTCCCCCACGCTCCAGTCGATCTCCTCCACCGCGTCGCCGAAGGCGCCGCCCTTTGATTTGTTCGCAAATCGCTCCGACGCGTACAGGGGCTGATGCGGGAAGGTGTGGGCCAGGTACAGGAAAAACGGGCGATTGCCGCTTTCGTCGATGAACTTCAACGCCTCCTCGGTGTACATACCCGTAAGCCTCGCCTGGTTGGTGCCGATATCGGCCTCAAGCATCCGCTCGTTCCGGTAGAGGGGGCAGGGAAACATGTCGTTGCTGTGGGGTACTCCGAAGTAGCTGTCGAATCCGTGACGCCGGGGATTGAACTCCGGCTGCCTGCTGTAGTCGCCGAGATGCCATTTGCCGATCATCCCGGTGCGGTACCCGGCACGCTTCAGACCCTCGGCAAGGGTGATTTCGTGGCGTGAGATGCCTCTCGCCGTGAAATCCTCGCGAACGTCCACAATGCCAAGCGACCTGAAGACGTTAGCGAGCTTTCTGACCAGTACCACGCCGCGGGACTCTCCCTCGGGATATACGTTGCCGATGATGCCCGTGCGGAATGGGTACCTCCCGGTCAGAAGACCAGCCCGGGAGGGGCCGCACACGGCGGCACAGGTGTTGAAATCGGTAAACCGCGTGCCGGCACGGGCGAGACCGTCGATATTCGGCGTGCGTATCACCCGGTTGCCGTAACAGCCCAGATCGCCGTACCCCAGGTCGTCACAGTAGATGATGATGAAGTTTGGTTTCGGAGCATTGGGATCCGTTAACTCGAGGGGGTGGTCAGCGGCGCTGTCCGGATACGTGCCGTACAGTTCCTCTATGGGATGTGTTCTCAGGAGACTGTAGGCGCCGGCTCCCAGCAGGGCTGCACCGCCGGCGAGGGCCCCGAACTTCAGTGACTTCTCGAGCATTTCACGTCGCGACAGGTCCTCTCCCATGGAGCCTCCGTTATCAAAGATTTTGCCGGGCATGCATCCGGCGAATGCAGGTCAGTCGGAATGAATTTTATCGGATCACCCTGATATATCGAATTAAGTAATAAATTCCAGGCGGGTGTCGTTCACAATTATAATCATGAACCGTTTTTACCTGTTTTTTAGCATTATTTTCCGGCGGCATGGGCCCGGACCGGCCGCCACCGACCATAAAGCAACCAAAACACTTCCCCCCGCCGAAATACCATTGACTCGCAACGCCAGTTCCTGTACCAAATAGACATTTTCACGCTCTCCGCGCCGTTGCGGGATGCGTATTCATCGAACATACGGGTGTGATGTCGGGGAAATATCATGACAACGACCCATATAATCATGGCGGTGATTATAATCTCGGGCGTGGTGCTGGGTGTGTTCACCGCCATCGAACACATTACGGGGCACTCGAAAAACCGGCGCAGCTATTTCAGGTTCGTACGCGGCCTGATAGTGAGCCTCCTCATGGGACAGCTGGCGGTGATCGGTTTCGGTCTGTACGAGCGCCATCCCTCGCTTTTGTTCCTTTTCTTTACGTTTCTCTATATCAGCGGCCCGCTCGATCATATCCGCTACCATGCGCTTGTGTATTCGGAGCGGAAGACACCCCTGACCCTTAAAATCCCCTTTCTGCCTCTCATCCCCCTGCTCGCCCTCGAGTTATTTCTGCTAACGCTTCATGTCGACCGGAAGCATGCCATATACAATGAGTTCTTCAGGGACCCCCTGGACCACCGGCTTGTTTACGTTCTCTTCGCATGCCTTGCGGTATACATCACCTACTCGGGGATTATCCTCTACAACGAGATCGTCTCATTGCGGCAGAGTGATAACAAGCGACCGCTGCTGTTTTCGATACTGATGTCAGGGATCGTGATTGTGTCCACGGGAGTTGCATGCCTCTTTTTTATTACCCTGGACAGGGAATTCATTCTCCTGGGCGCCTCCGGCATCAGTTTCCAATTTATAATCTATTTCCTGTTCAAAAATCGCTTTTCCGATTTCTTTAAACTCTTTGTCAGGGAGATGCGCCAGACCCGGTATAAGCGAACGATTATCAAGGGCATCGACCAGCGGGCCGTGAACGAGCGTCTCGCCGAACTCATGGAGCAGGAAAAGCTATACCGTGACATGGACCTTCGCATGAAGGATGTGGCGGAGCGCCTTCTTCTCACCCCCCATCAGTTTTCGCGGCTGGTCAATGAGAACATCAAGACGGATTTTCGAAATTACGTGAACACCTTCCGGGTGCGGGAGGCCATGCGGTTGCTCGTCGAGAGACCGGAGCGAAGCATCATCACGATCTGCTTCGAGGTGGGATTCAGCTCGAAAACATCCTTCAACGTAACGTTCAAAAAAATGACAGGCTTGTCGCCGAAGGAATACCGTGAAAAAAATTCGGTGTAAAGACAGCGGAATTTTGAATCTTTATTCCCGGTGAAAACCGACTGGCTGCTTGCGTGTTCCTGAAAAATCCGTTCAGGGCAGTGTAAATGGGACTCCGATGGCGCCATGATAACGATCGTCGTTGTGAAATGGCGATCTGAATCTCCTTTCTACAGCCGCACTCCTCATCACGACGCGAACAGGACGCCCGCGACCGCGGCGTCTGTGATCTCACCGACCTCTTTAAGCCAGCGGGTGCGTTCCTCGACATCGCTGTCGGCCACCATCATGAACATCCTGCGATAATACTTTTCGATGCCGCAGAAACCGAAAACGCACCGCCCCCAGATGTGCTCGAGCGGATCACCGAAATAATCGTTCTCCCGTTCCGCGGGCGTATTCGAGGTGTTGATCACTACGCCGCGTTTTCCGGCGAGCTTTCCGATCGGCAGGCCGCCGCCCGAATCTCCCGGAGGGAAGTCATAGGCATGCGGCGGGCGTATAACGCGGTCTATGTAACCCTTGAGTATGGCCGGCGGCTGGCCCCACCAGTTAGGATGAATGAAGAACAACAGGTCCGATTCCACGAGCTCGCGCGCGCAGAGGTTGACGAGCGGGTCGCGCGATGAGTCCGAGCCAAGCTCCTCCGCGGTGAGCACCGGGTCGAAGCGCTCCGCGTACAGGTCGTGGCCGAACACCTCCACACCCCTTTCGCGGAACACGCGGCACACGGTTTCGAATATGGCGTGGTTGAAACTCCCCCGGTACGGGTGGGCCAGTATGACGCTCGCTTTCATGTATGCTCCTTATTTCCGCGGACAGTCTACTGAAACAGTATTGAAAGCCGCAGGTGTCCCCACAGGATGTGCCAGAGAAAATAGTACATCAATCTGAACAGATACATCATGATGAATCCGTGCCGCCTGAAGAGCAGCAGGCCGATGATATTGATGACGAACACATGCACGCCCACATAGAGCGCGCCCCAGAGAGAATACGTGCCCGTCGCGCGAAAGCCATATGCCTGGAACACCGTCTCGATCAGCGCGACCGGTATCAGAACGTACAGCACTGTCTTTTCCGTAATTTTACGCATGACCGCATATTCGATAACGGCAAGCAGCAGAAAAAGAGGCAGGACATGGAAGACGACTTCTACGATGAATCCGATCACCGGATAAAACAGCAGCGACTGTGGAAAAGGTACGTTCATGTCGCGCGGAAAACGTATCAACGAATCCGCCGCCGCGATCGTAATCCCGAGGACCAGCGCGCAAGACGATATCTTTATGACATCGACTCCACTGGTTTTCCCTGCATTGCAAAACCATCCCCTGGTCGACAGAAATGCCAGCGCCGCGTATCCGGCGATCGCGACGATCGCGAAAGCGAGCGCCGGATCGAGCGATCCGAGAAATCGCCGGTATGGCATTTCGTCAGATATCACGGCGAAGACAGACAGCACGGCGACAAGAATCAAGAATGCCGTCGCCTGTCCCTTGAATCGCGCGGTAAACCGGTTCATCGTCCGCGTCCTTTTCCGGGTGAATGACTACAAACATCATACGATCGTTTCAGCATATATCGAGTGATTGCCGCCATATTCTCGATATTTTCGCCGCACCGTCTGACATCCGGAGCTCTCCCCATCAATATCCCTCACACCCTAACATGTCGAAGAAATCGTCGATCGCCGCAAGCACGCCCGTTATCCGTTCCATGTGCCCTTTGATCAGGCCCATTGAG
>JAKLIV010000231.1 GCA_022709405.1 Spirochaetota bacterium | reverse complement strand
GAAAATGTCGACACCCTTGAAGGGGTAACCGATGACGAGGTCTGGCCTCTGCCGAAGTTCTGGGAAATGCTCTTCATCTGCTGATACTTATACGATCCCGCAGAGGGCTACAAACCCTCTGCGGTTTTTACACATCTTATCCTTACCTCATAAATCCTGAAACGCGCATTTGTTGATGCATTTATAAGTTAAAATCAATTTTTTGGAAAGAGAAGAGAACTGACATGTCATTTTTCTTGACAAAACGCTCTATTTATGTCATTGGTTGACACGATCAGGAGAAAAATTGATGCACGAAACAACGATCAGCCCGGCTTTAAGAAATAAAATGAAGCTTTTCTATCTGTCACTGAACATCAAGACAGAAGGGCTCAGTTTCTTTATGGTCGTGCCCTTTGTCCTGCTCTATGTATGGGCGAATATTCAGCTGACACCGGAGCAGTACGCCATTTTCAATAAAATCTGGCCCCCGGCATTTGTCTTCGGAGTCGCTTTCGTTCTCGTCAACAACTGGATTGTCCTGATCCCGGTCCTGCGTTATTTTAAAAAAATCATAAAGGGCGTTCCGGTGGCGAGCGATGAATACGCCAGGGCTAAAAACCGCTTTCTTATGCTGCCATACATTCACGCGGTCGGAGCTTTTTTCAGGTGGATCATTCTTCTGGCAAACGCGATTGTTCCAACAATGATTTTTGCGAAACTCAACACGGCCCAGACCGTCAATATGTGGACGGGGGTGGCCATCTGCTCGATTCTGGGGGTTTTCACCTACTTCTCGATTACGGAAGTCATGGTTCAGGGCCTGCTCAAACATGGCCTGTTTTCGGAAAAAACTGAAAACACTCCCCCTCCCAGGTTGAATATCTTTCCGAGGCTGACGCTCATAGCTGTGGGAGCTTCCCTGCTCACCTCCGCGACTCTTTTCGCCTTTTTTTACATCACGGTCGAATCCTACAATATAGCCGGCCCGTTCATGTATGTAAAAATTATATTTCTCATGTTTATCGCAAATGTAGCCGGCCTTCTCAGCCCATACTTTATGAATAAAACGATCCGGGACAAAGTCCGGATAGTCGAAAATTTCCTCTCAAACATAGGAAAAGGCAATCTCGATGCGACGGCTGAAGAGATCGCCATCCAGGATGAAATAAGCATGATAAACCATTCGGTGGACAAAATGCGTCAGAAACT
Source organism: Spirochaetota bacterium (assembly GCA_022709405.1). Taxonomy (GTDB): domain Bacteria; phylum Spirochaetota; class UBA4802; order UBA4802; family UBA5550; genus JAKLIV01. Next base: position 3,836 of record JAKLIV010000231.1, on the reverse strand, counting down.
CAAGATAACAAGGGACGAACTGATCGAGTTGAACCTCAACCTTGAGCAGAAAGTAGCCAGCCGGACCGAAGAACTGCAGGCAGCCATGGAAGAGCTTGAAGCCATGAACGAGACCCTGCTCGCGGCAAACACCGAACTTGAAGATGCACAGCGCCTGCGCATGATGGACCTGGCCATGGCGGCGAACGTACAGAAGGCATTCCTGCCGGAAAGCGCCCCTGCATCGAACGATTACGACATAGAATTCGTCTTCAGGCCTGCGGCACAGGTATCGGGTGATTTTTACGACTTCTATACAAACGGCGGAAGCCTCCATGGGGTGGGTATATACGATGTTTCCGGACACGGGATATCCTCGAGTCTTTTGACGATCATCGCACGCTCGATAATACAGCGTAACTTCACAACCGGAATCGATGAAAAGCTCAACAGGGTGGTTGAAAAAATTAACAGGGAGCTCATTGACGAGATCGGTCAGTCTGATAAATACATCACCGGCATAATGCTCCGATTTCTGGCAGATCGCATCGAATACGTGAACAGCGGTCATCCTGATGCATTCTTTAAAATTGCAGGCACGAATAAAACAGGTAAGATCACAAACCGCAGGGGCGAGAGCGTCAAAGGAATGTTTCTCGGTGTTGCTTCGATGGAACAGGTCTATGACGTGCTGAGTATCCGCCTAAATCCCGGCGATTTTCTGTTCATTTATTCGGACTGCTTCATCGAAACAACCAACGGTAAGGGGGATATTTTCGGCGAGGACGGAGTGAAACAGGCGATCGCGACCGCACCCGAAGGCTCCGCGGGCCAGATCATGCACTATATCATCAAACAACTCTACGAATTCATCCACCCGCAGAAGACGCTGTCGGACGATCTCACAGCCATGGTCATCAGGAAAAAATAGTATCACATCCAGCACTCACGACCCGATCAATGTCCACAGCGCACGAAAGCGCTCCCGTGATTCGTTCATTATCGACCGGTGAAAACCGTATGCACACGCCGCAGTCGGAACTGATCTGTTTGGGCACCGGTATCAGCTTGAATGGGATTTCATGCCTTTTAAGTATTATCTCGGCGCTCAGGGCATGGCTCACGGATTTGAAAAGCAGGAATGAATAATCCCGCGCCATCAGGGACATACCATCCTCGATGCGTTGACCAGGAGCGTGGCGATGTCGTACATATTCGACACCTTCCCGACTTTCAGTTTATCGGAGAGTCCGAAATAGTTCAGGCATGTGCCGCAGACCAGGACGTCGACCCCTTTTTTCTGAAGATCCCCGAGATCATCCAGGACATCTGACTCTTCAGCGGCAAGCTTCACACCTGTATTGTAACAGATGATCTTTTCAGGCAGCGGCACAGTCTCCGTAAGGGTATGGAGAAAGCTCCGGATGAGCACCCGGCCAAGTTCATCGCTTCCGCGTCCCATTCTGTCCTCGGACAGGACAACGATCAGGCCTTTGTACAATGTGGAAACGGCCGGCCCGTCAAGGCTTTCAGCGCGCTTTTCACCGCCAGAATTTTTTTCAATTCTTAAAGTGAAGGCACCGTCATTTCTTTCAGCTACATTTACCGAGCATTTCTGGCTTTGGGCCAGTCTCGTAACGTTTTCGACTGCTGTCCTGTTATCAACTGTTATCTCGACAACCGGATCGGTTTCAAGCGCTTTTTTTGCCAGAATCACCGGTTGCGGACACGCAAGCCCTCTTGCATCGATTTGCTTCATAATAATATTTCCTGTTGTTCAATTCGTTATTGATTTTTATAATCATGCAGTTCCCCGACCGCTTCAATCGCGGTCCTGACGTCTGCGTCGCTATTGAAAAAACCGAAGCTCATCCTGTTGGTGCCAATGGGAAATGTTCCCATGGTCCGATGGGCCGAGGGAGCGCAATGAAGTCCGGGCCTTGTCATGATATTATATTTCTCATCGAAAAAAAGCGCCGCGTCCGAAGGGCTCATCCCGTTGATATTGAACGACACCACCGGGATTCTCTTCACTGCTGCGGCAGGACCATACACGGTGACGCCTTCGAAACTGCTGATCCCCTGGATGAACGAAAAGGCCAGGCCGCGCTCGCGCTCTTCGATGGCTTCAATGCCGCTGCCCATGACAAAACGCACGCCTGCGAGCAAACCGGCAATCCCGATAGTGTTCGGGGTCCCGGATTCGAATTTGTCTGGCATGAAATCAGGCTGATCCTCGAACTCGGACCTGCTGCCCGTCCCGCCCATGATGAGCGGATCAATCTCCCTGTCGAGCCCCTTGCGGAGATACAGTCCGCCGGTGCCCGATGGCCCGAAAAGCGACTTGTGCCCGGTAAACGCCAGAAGATCGATATTCATCCGTTCAACGTCGATGGGAATGGCACCCGCGGTCTGCGCCGCATCAACGCAGAAAAGAATGCCATGCTCCCGCGCAATGGCCCCTGCCCGCTCGACTGGCATGATCGTACCGCTGACGTTTGAGGCGTGGGTGAGATAAATCGCCCGGGTGTTGTTTTTGATAAGCGGCCGGATATCCTCCGGGTCAAGCTCGCCCTCAGGCGAGCATCGTGCAACCGTCACTTCAACGCCCCTGGTTTCGAGAAAACGCAGCGGCCGCATGATGGAATTATGCTCCATGCTTGAAGTGATCACATGGTCGCCGGCCCTAAGCAGGCCAAGAGTTGAGATATTCAGGGCTTCGGTCGCATTTTTCGTGAATATGATATCGAGCGGAGACGGCGCATTGAAAAGCTCGGCCAGTGCTATTCTCGCGTCGAGGACGGTCCTTCCGGCCTCAATTGCCAGCCTGTGGCCCGAACGGCCCGGACTTGCACCGAGGTTCTCCTGGTAGTCTTTCATGGCCGTTATCACCTCGCGGGGTTTTGGCCATGATGTGGCGGCGTTATCCAGATAAATGCAGTCCATATTTCGTTCTTTGAATCCCCGATGCCGATCCCTGAATATCGGCTTGTTATTTTTTTCCTATACTTTCATACACGGCCTGCACCCTGGTGCGGATCTGTTCAACATCCCCTGTTGAGTAATCGGTCACTATTTTTAAAAACGGCAGGCCGTGCTTTTTCTTTATATGATCGCCGACTTTATGGGACTCTATATTATATGAATGACATGCCTGCAAAACCAGATCGACCACGACATCCGGCCTGAACTTTTCAATGAGCCTGTCAAGTTCAGAGAGGCGCCTGTCGTTCGGCGTCATGCACGAGCACGGAATCTGGAGATACCGCCTGGCCATCGCCCTGACCGGGTCCGATGTGCTCTCCTCGATGCTTCCCATATACGGTTTCATTCCGGTGCATGCGTCCTGTACGACAACGACACCGCCCTCCTCCTCGAGTATGTTGAATACTTTCAGTGAATCCCCTCCGGTCGGGCAGCCGGTGACCAGCACACGGGGAGATTCATCGTCGCCGAAATGAATTCCATCTTCCACTCTTTTTTCAAGCTTTTCGATAATTTCTTCAATAATTGGAATGATGTCTTCGCCTTTAGCGGCCATGGCGAGCAGACCAAGCTCATATACCTCGCTCCATTTTATCACAGGCGGCGTCATTGCCGCAAACTCATAGACTTCTCTCATCAGTACACTCTTCCTGTTGGAATCGATTATCGCTTTTTCGATGCTTTTATCGTTCGCTTTTTTTCCATAATGATTTTCAAGAAAACCCTGGAGCTTGCGTATCATTGTCGTCCAGTTTGATTCGGCCTCCCCGGCATCGGGAAGCTGGGGCAGGTCCATCACATGCGTCGGTTTTATTCCTGAAATCAGCTCGAACATTTTCTTTTTGCCGTCACAGGTTGTTTCTGCAATCACG
>JAKLIV010000230.1 GCA_022709405.1 Spirochaetota bacterium | reverse complement strand
AGATTCAGGAGCGCCATGCCCGGGTTCCTTTGCGTGAACAATGCATTATTTTCAGGCTCGGGGATTGTTAAAACACGGCGGCCGGGGCGTCAAGCTTCATTCTTCATCTTTTTCATGATCATCATGCCTGCGATGAAAACGAAGATGAGCACGCCGAGCACCGAGATTTCGATCATGAACTGGTTGAAGCGCTCGGGAACATGGGCGACCTCGACGCTGATGATCAGGATACGCCGCACCGCCGCGATGACCGCGACGATCAGAAAAGGCTCGGGTTTGAGGACATGCTCCTTGAGCGACACCCTGATGGTGTACAGTATCTCGATGAGCATGAGCACCAGGAGCGTCTGGTCCAGGATTTCGACCACGGACCTGATTATGCCGCTGTCGAACGAGAAATGTACCATTTCGACGGCGATATTGTAAATGATGAAATACGAGGCGACGGTCAGGATAACGCCGATGAGCAGATAGATGCTGTTTTCCGCGAACAGGAACAGTACATCGATGATTTTTTTCCAGTTCATATTCCCACTGTAAACCCTGAAATCGCATCTGTCAAAAATAAAATTGCCCCGAAATCGGCTTTACAGGAACCGCCGGCGGCGGTAACGTGCAGGCTGTTGTCCGGTAAATCGACACGCGCGGCGGCATGAAATGGTGTTTATAATCGGCGTCGACCACCTCATCCAGTACTCGGGCCCGGTCCCCGAATATCTGCGAATCGGGTTCAGGGAATACCTCGTCAGGGTCTCTCGCGACAACGGTATCCGGCTCATAGCCGAGGAGTTCAGCCTCGAGGCTCTACGGGACGTGTACGGCTCCGCAAATGACACGGCCCAGGAAGCGGCCGCAATCCTCGGCATTGGGCACCTCTACTGTGACCCGGAAGAAAAAGACCTGAAGAAACTGGGCATTCCCCGGTTCGCCGAAATCATGGACGGCGTGAGGCGGGATTTCGGCATAACCGAAAAGTTCATTCTCGACGATCGCGCCAGGAAAAAGGTCAGGGCCGAAGCGGTCGTACGCGCGAAATCATACTGGCGCGCCAGGGAGCTCTTCTGGTACGGGCGGATCGAGCCCGATATCGGCTCGAATATCCTGTTCATATGCGGCCACGAGCACGTGGAGAGTTTCGGCTCGCTCCTGAGAGAGAAAGGACAGGAAGGCGAGATACTCAATCCATGGTGGCGCAAAGACATCTTCAGCGACTACAGGAACATCGGCCTCGGTTGATCATTCTGCGCCATGCGGACGATTCACCGCGTACCCGGCCTCAATCACATCCGCTCCATGAAGCTCATGAACGAGTCCAGGCCGTCAAGAAGATTATCCGCAGGGCCCTGATACCGGCCGGCCCCGGCGATCCACGCGTTCATCTCCTGAACGGAATAATAGGCGACCGAAGATTCATCCGCAAGCGCGGCGGCCTTTTTCGAAAGCCCGGTCGCAGTGAATAGAAATCCCCTCTGCGCGCCGTTCTCTTTCATGTACGGGATCAGCCTGCCGGCAAACGCCGCATTGGCCCTGGCGCCTGCGCCGAACCGGTATCTGACTGCGAGCGTCTCGTCATGCCCGCGTACAAGGACCAGGCGCGCTGCCCGGTCATGCGACTCAGGAATATATCCCAGAAGAAAAAAATGGATGAGCAGCCTACGCAGGATCGCCCGCTCTCCCTGCCTGATGGAGGACGGCCTTTTCACCGCCGCAACGAGCAGTTCGGCAAACCGTGACAGTTCCTCAATCCGTGCGAGCGCGGCTTCTGACCCGGCCCGCGCCCGGTCCCGCGCCCGTTTCTTCAGTATGTATTCCCAGTCCGGGTCGAGCGCCCTGACCGCGTCATCGCCGCTGCCGAAGCGCGAATAGCGATATGCCGCGTATCCGGCGGCGACAGCGCAGATTAAAAACGCGGGAAGAATGAATCCGGCAGCCCCGGACAGGACAACCACACCGGCTGAACAGGCGAGCTTCATGCGCACGGCCATGAATCCCCGGCGTGAAAGCTCATACATTTCGGCCGCACTGGATTCCCTGAGCCTGGCCGCCTCCCCGGACTTCAGCTTCATTTCTTTACGGACCCTTTCCATGAAACACCCGGCCCGCTTCGCAGCGCCGAAGGACTTTTCCCATTCGGCCGCGCGCGCAGAACGGTACCGCGGCCTTTCAGTCGCCGGGGAGCGCGACGCCGACAGCGCACGGTCATAGCGCTTTCTTTTAACCGGGTCAGACAATATCTCATAGGCGCGGTTGAGCCGGGCCTGTTCCTCGTTGGTCCCGCCCCGGTCTGGATGGGCCGTGAACGATTTTCTGCGGAACGCGGACTTGATCTCCTGCGCCGTCGATTCGGGCGCAACGCCGAGCAGGTCGTAGCAGGTGGCTTGATTTTTTTTATTCGGGTTCGCCATGGCGGATTATAGAAGATATTGACGGCCTCTTCGACGTCCCTGTCAAGGCTAAATACCGTTTACCCATGTTCAATGCTGTTCTGGCGCAGAACAGGACCCGGATTTGCACCCACGCGCCCGGGAATAAAAGCGGAATTTTATATGGACTTTTTGCATTGCTGTGTGATAATGATGGCATAATACAGTTTTTATCGACGGAGGGACCATGTCATGAAAAAATCACTCATCCTGCTTTCAATCATCTCGTTGTTCGTTGTATCATCCCCCGACCGCGCGGTTTCCGAAGCCCGGAAACTGATCATGCTGCCCAAACCGGCCATGACCGGCGGCATGCCCCTGATGACCGCCCTGGCCAAAAGGCAGTCATCCCGCTCATTCAGCGAAAAGCCGCTGCCCGACCAGGTATTGTCGAACCTGCTCTGGGCCGCGGACGGCGTAAACCGCCCCGATTCGGGCAAGCGCACCGCTCCCAGCGCGATGAACAAACAGGAGATCGACATCTACGTCGCCCTGGCCGAGGGCCTGTACCGCTATGACGCGGCGAAGCACGCGCTTGAGCTCGTGCTTGACAGGGACATCAGGGCCCAGACCGGGCAGCAGGACTTCGTGGCCGGGGCCGCTCTGAACCTGGTTTATGTCGCGGACCTTTCCGCAGCCGCCGGCTCAGACCGCGAAGAGAAAGTCATGTACGCCGCTGCGGACACCGGGTTCATCGGCCAGAACGTGTATCTGTTCTGCGCCTCAGAGGGCCTTGCGACAGTGATCAGGGGATACATCGACCGCAAGGCGCTGGGCAAGGCGATGAAACTGAAATCCGGCCAGATGATCATCCTCGCCCAGACCGTCGGGTACCCGGGGAAATGACGGCCTCGTATCCAGGATTGTACATTTAATCTCGGCCGTTATCCGGGAACAAGCATCCTTATTGCCCGCCATCATCCGGGGACATGAAAACACGGGAGTCATCCGCCCTGCCCGCGATAAACGCCCTGCGCCGAAAATTAATTACACTCTCTGAAGATTGTCATGATTGTCTTGATGTGGTTTACGACAGATCGACCCCGTTCTGTATATATTTTCACAAACGAAAACGGACCAACCGGCTCGTTAAACAAGCATTAGATCCACCATTGTTGATATCAGCAGAGGGGTCATCATGAGAGACGTATACATCATCGGGGCCGACACGATCAGGTTCGGCAAGTATCTCGATAAAACGATTCCGGAACTCTCGGCGCAGACGGTCTTTCCCTGCCTCAGGGACGCGGGTCTGGAGAAGAACGACATTCAGGCGATCTATTTCGCCAACTCCGCCTGGGGCGAATACCGCAGGCAGGTTTGCATCAGGGGCCAGGTCGCGCTCAGGCCGATCGGAATCGACGCGATCCCGATCTTCAACATGGAGAACGCCTGCGCCGGCGGATCGACCGCGTTCCACCACGCGTGGCTGGGAGTCGCGAGCGGGCTCTACGACATCACCATGGCGCTGGGCGCTGAAAAAATCTATGACAGCAACCAGAAGCTCGTATTCTCGAGCTTTCTCACCGGGCTCGACGTCGGGAACATTCTCGAAATGATGAGGAACTTCAACCAGTACGGCATGACGGATGCGGACCGTGAAGCGATGAAAAAGCACCTCGAGAAGTACGCGGCAAAAGAAGTCAGGCGCGGCGGGAAGAAAAAGACGGTCAAGTCCCGATGGAAGGATTTCCGCGACGGGTTCGCCGTGGCAGTAAGGATCGGCGAGACCATGGGATACGATGTTCTGAAGGAGCTGCGCAGGATGGGCGGAGGGGACCATTCCCCTTTCATGGACGTGTACGGCCACGAGGCGCGCAGGCACATGGAAAAATACGGCACAACCATCGAGCAGCTGGCACACATCGCTTCCAAGAACCATTTCCATTCCACGATGAACCCTAACGCGCAGTACCAGTTCCCGGTCCCGGTGGACCAGGTGCTCGCCGACAGGCTGGTGACCTGGCCCCTGACCCGCTCCATGTGCGCGCCGGTCGGGGACGGCGCGGCGAGCGCCATTCTGTGCGACGAAAAGACCGTGAAAAAGCTCGGCCTCATGTCGCGGGCGGTGAAAGTTCTGGCCTCCATACCTGGCTCAGGCCGTGCGCGCGAGGCGGGCGAGCCCGATATCGGCGCGCGCCTTGTCTCGCTCGCATATGCCAGGGCGGGCGTCGGCCCCGACGACATCGATCTGGCCGAGGTGCATGACGCATCCGCGTACGGAGAGCTTCACCAGACTGAAAACATGGGCTTCTGCAGGGAGGGTGAAGGCGGGATCCTGGCGATGAGCGGCGAGACCCGCATAGGCGGCAGAATACCGGTCAATACCAGCGGCGGGCTCGAATCACGGGGACATCCCATAGGGGCATCCGGGATCGGGCAGATTCACGAGATCGTGACCCAGCTGCGCGGCAATGCGGGCAAGCGCCAGGTGGAGGGCGCGCGGATAGGACTTGCCGAAAACGGCGGCGGCGCGCTGGGAGTCGAAGAGGCGGCGATGTGCATCCATATTCTCGAAGCGCCGTCGAAAAAGAAAAAATAAGAAAACACTTTCACGGAGAACCACCATGGGAAAAGCGGGAATGGCCTTAAACATAGCGAAATCGCTCGCGATTTTTTGCATGAAAGAATTCAGGCGCGGCACGCTGGGAGCGAATATCGCCGGGCTGAAGAACATGGA
>JAKLIV010000023.1 GCA_022709405.1 Spirochaetota bacterium | reverse complement strand
GAACCGGTCGCGCCGGCTATGAGCAGGTGAGGCAGCTTTTTAAGGTCGAGCATGACCGGCTTGCCGAGAATGTCCTTGCCCAGCGCTACTTTAAGAAGGCCCTCTTTTTTCTGGTAATGGTCGGAGCGTATGACATCACCGAGCGTCACTTTTTCGCGCACCCGGTTGGGAATCTCGACCCCTATCGCGGACTTGCCGGGAATCGGGGCTACGATGCGCACGCGGTAAGCGGCCAGAGCCATCGCGATGTCGTCGGCCAGGCCGACGATCCGGTTCACCTTGATCCCCGGAGCTATCTGCAGCTCGAACAGGGTTATCACCGGGCCCCGGTTCACGTTCACTACCCTGGACTCGATCCCGAAATCCGCCAGCGTGTGCACAAGCAGAGCCGAGTTCTTTTTCACTTCATTGAGCCAGCTTTCCGAATCCTGGGCGACCGACATTTTCAGAAAATCCATGGGGATTATATAATCCCGGTTCAGGTTGATTTCGGAAAAGACCATTTCAACCGGGCGGGAAAGGTCCTCATCCTCCTGCCGAACGGGTTTCTTTTGCCGTGGTGTAATTTCTTTTTCTTCGTCCGGAGCCGCCCCGGCAACGGCGCCTTCGTCCAGGGAACGAACTTCATCCTCCCTGATGCTTTTTATCCTGTTGATCTTTACCCCTGATGCGATCTCTTCTTTTTCGGATTCGGGCCGCGTCTCGATTTTTTCCTCGTCATAATCCGCATAGTAAATCCCGTCGTCATCTTCGGTGAATTCTGCGTCGTCGATATCGTCGATTTCACCGCCGCCGTCATCGTGCGGATATTTTTTTACCGTGAATCCGTTTTCGTCAAAATCGGCATCGATGGAGCGATCCTCATTCGCCTGCCGCGCTTCCCTGCGGGGCGCGGCATAGGACTCTTTCAATCCCGGAAACGCATCTTTGCCTGCCCGGGTCTCCCTGAGCGCGAGCGGTACCTGCATCTCGAGATATTTCACGGGGTTTTTCGTTTCAGGGTCCGCGCCGACCGCCAAAGCCACCTGCGTCTTCACGATCCAGGGAATCCGCTCGCCGGCATTTCGACGCACCCGTTCTATGAAACGAAAGCCGCTTATCTGCCCGGCCTCGTCATCGGCTCCGATGCTGTTGAGCGGGACCTTCTTCTTTATTTTCTTTTCCTTCATTTTAGCCCTCATGAGCATGATCATCTCCGCGACCCTCTTTCCCCTGGCCGCGTCAATAATCATCGACAGCGAAAAAATTCCCAGCAGGATCAGGCCCGCCAGGTTCATGATGCCTATAATCAGGGTCGCGCCGACAGGGCCCGCCACTCCCCGCAGAAAATGATGCTGGTAGACCCCGACATATCCCCCGGAAAAAAGAGGGTCGCTGCCGCTCACCAGTGACAGGAACGCGGACAGGGCGATCGTCAGGAAAAACAGGGAGAACACCTTGTCGACCGCAGGCATGAGCGAGCCCTTCTTTATTACCGTTATTCCGCATACGACAAACACGGGCACCAGAAGGTACGAGGCCGTTCCGAATGAAACCCGAAAAATGTGGGCCATGATCGATCCGAGCGGGCCGATGAGGTTTTTTACGCTGTTTCCGGAAACAAGGTTGAGGTAGTCACCGGGATCGAAACTGGCGAGCGAAAGCACGATCAGGACCGAAAACAAAACAAAAACGATTCCGATGATCTCCTGAGAGCGTTTATCCTTAAACACGAGCCCCTCCTGGAAAAACCCGGCATGCCTGCTCATGCGGCGATCGGCGGACAATCGCGAAAATGAAAACCCCGGACGCGGAAAAACGCGCCGGCCCCCGGCAGGGCATGCTTCATTCAATTATCGGCTGAACTGGCCTGTTATTTTAGCGATATGGACTGAAAAGGGTTCCGGCCGCGCGGGAAACGGCCTAAACTTCGATAATCTGGATCACGATCAGGGGATTACGGTGCGTCAGCTTGAATACCGAATTTTTCATGCTTTTTTTAAGGCTTGCCTTTATTTCCTGGGTCGAATGGCCGGATTCAAGGTGCTTGTGCAGCCTTTCTTCAAGGTCTTTTTTAAGGGACTCGGCGATTTCCTCCCCCCTGTTTCCCAGAAAACCCCGCGAGGATATTTCAGGTTTCGAAACCAGGAGCCCCTGGGAAACCACCGCGCTGACGAACAGGGCCCCCTCTGCAGACATGATCTGCCGCTCCCTGATCAGGCTGCTGTCGATATTGCCGATATCGTTGCCGTCCACGTATATCCGCGAAAGGCTGATCCGGCCGATGCGCCTGAAGTTCTTTTTCGAGAGCTCCAGTATATCGCCGTTCTCGGGAATGATGATGTTTGCGGATTTTATGTTCAGCGACTCTGCAATGTCGGAATGGGCCTTGAGGTGCTTGAACTCGCCGTGGATGGGCATGAAGTATCTCGGCTTCGTGATGGTGATCATGAGCTTCAGCTCTTCGGCGGACGCGTGGCCCGAAACATGGATGTCCTTCGTCTGTTCGTGGTACACTTCGGCGCCCAGCTTCATGAGAGAATTGACCACCATGGTCACGGTGCGCTCGTTCCCCGGGATGACCGACGCGGTGATGATGACGGTATCGCCGCGCGCCGCCTGGAAATTCCGGTGGGTGCCGGTGGCCATCCGGTACAGGGCCGACATCGGCTCGCCCTGGGAGCCGGTGCCGATTATCACGAGCTTCTTGTCCGGAAGGGCCCCTGCCTTGCCCACGTCTATGACGAGGTCTTTCTTGAAGTTCAGGTAGCCGAGCGAATTGGCTATCTCGACGTTCTTCATCATGGTGAGGCCCGACAGCACGACCTTCCTGTTGTATTTCTGGGCCACGTCCATGACCTGCTGTATGCGGTGGATATTGGAGGCGAACGTGGCGACGATTACGCGTCCTTTCGCAGACGCGAAAATCTCGGACAGCTTCTGGCTCAGGAGGGATTCGGACGGGGTATAGCCGCTCCTTTCGGCGTTGGTGCTGTCGGCCATCAGGAGAAGCACTCCCTGCTCACCGTATTCGGCGAAGCGGGCCAGGTCGGTCACCATGGTATCGACCGGTGAAAAATCGATCTTGAAATCCCCGGTATGGATGATTGTCCCGATATCGGTCTGGATCGCGAGCGCCACGCCGTCGATTATCGAATGGTTGACCCGTATGAACTCGATGAAAAAATTGCCGATATGCACCTTGTCGCGCGGAAGGATCTCGATGAACTCGGGCTCCGTTGCGGGCGGGCGTTCCTGAAGCCGGCTCTGTATGAGGCCGATGGTCAGCTTTGTCGCATAGATCGGGGCGCTGATCTCCTGAAGGAGAAACGGCACCGCGCCGATATGGTCCTCATGGCCGTGGGTTATGACTATACCCCTGACCCTGTCCTTATGCTTGATGATATATGAAAAATCCGGAATGATGAAATCGATGCCGGGCATTTCGTCGCCGGGAAACATTATCCCGCAATCGACAATGATGATGTCGCCCCTGTACTCGAAAAGGGTTATGTTTTTCCCTACGGCCCCCAGGCCGCCCAGCGGGATTATTTTGATTGCACTTTCAGTCTCTTTGTCCTTCATCATACCCCCGAGTGACCGAAACCGCCGCGGTCCCTCTCTGTTTCACATAAATCGCCGGTCTGGATAAAATGGCCGCGGTAAACCTTGCTGAAAACCATCTGGGCTATCCTCATGCCATGGCGCACGACAAAAGGCTCGCTCCCCAGGTTTGTCGTGATTATCTGCACTTCGCCGCGGTAATCGGAATCGATCGTTCCCGGCGAGTTGAGAAGCGTGATGCCGTGGTTCAGGGCAAGGCCGCTCCTGGGCCTGATCTGGGCCTCGTAACCCTCCGGGATCTCGACGAAAATTCCGGTGGGGACGAGCACGGTTTTACCCGGATCGATCACTATCGGGGCTTCAAGGCAGGCGTACAGGTCGGCCCCCGCCGAGCCGGATGTTTGATATTCGGGCTCCCTCGCCCCTGCTGACAATCGAATTTTGACCGGTATCATCTGATTATAATATCAGGTTTCGTTTCCTGATCGGCGAATTAATGCTACTATCGCACCCATGGCGGCAGGTTGTCAAGACAAGCAGACATATTTTATTTTTTATTTGATGATAAGTTCAACCGCGGATATCGGGCACTATGACCAAAATTAATTGAAAAAAAGGGTTCTGAACCGATAATATAGATATAGAAACAGGTCTCACCGGAACACCTGATGAACAGCCAGACAGTACAAAGCGAAAAATCGACGAAAATCAAGGGCAATCTCGACATGTATGAAAAGCGGATCGCCCTTCATGAACGCAAAATATACGATCTGAAAAATCTTATCAGTCTCGGGATCAGCCTTTCATCAAACCTCAATTTCCAGAGCCTTGTGGAATCGATCCTGTTCAGCTGCATGGGGCAGATGTTCGTGGACCGGGTGGCGATTCTGCTCCAGGTCGATATAGACGAGCCGAATTACTACATCCACATGTCAAAGGGATACGATGAATCTTTCCCCGATAGGAAAATCATTCTCAATGAAAATTCCTCGCTGCTGAGGTATCTTGCAAAAAACCCGGATCCACGGCCATTCGGGCAGTTGAAATCCACCCCTTCGCTGGTCATTGACTGCGACAAGCTCGAAATCCTGACTCCCGACCTGATCGTGCCGATGAAATCGAAAAATGCAGTCAACGGGATAATCGTGCTGGGGAAAAAGATGACCGGTGAAGAATATTCCGAATCCGAAAAGGAATTCCTGGTCGATCTGGGCAAGTTCGCGGCCATTGCTGTCGAGAATTCCCGCCTCTACCTGATGGCGACCCTGGACAGAATGACCAGGCTGTACATTCATCACTATTTTCAGGAACGCCTCCTTGAAGCGATAAAGAGATGCAAGAGGACCAACACTCCCATGTCTTTGATCATGTCCGATATCGATCATTTTAAGAAATTCAACGACCGGTACGGGCACCAGCAGGGCGATATCGTACTGAAAGAAGTCGCGGCGATTTTCAGGCAAAGCATCCGGAGCATCGACATCCCTGCCCGGTACGGGGGCGAAGAGTTCGCCATAATACTTCCGGAAACGGCCCTGGCCGATGCTATCGGAGTGGCCTCGAGGCTCAGGAAAGAAGTGGAGGCCCACGAATTCACTGGCCAGAATGACCCGCTTCATGTGACAATCAGCCTCGGGATAGCCCAGTACGATCCCGAAAGAGACAAAGATAAAAGCGACCTGATTTCCAGGGCGGATACGGCCCTGTACAGGGCAAAAAACGCCGGAAGAAACCGGGTTGCCGCTTACAAATGATATATGGCTGGACAATCAGGCAGGGTTGCGTATGGATGATTATACGATGACTTTAAATGAGAAATTCAACATGGCGCTGTCAATGGAACGACAGGGTCAGTTTGCGAACGCGCTGAGCGCATACACCGAAATCATCAGCGAAGACAGAAATTTCCGTCAGGCATACCTGAACCTCGGGTCACTGTACGCCCGAATGAAAAAATATGAAAACGCCATGAAGTGCTACAGCGTCGCCCAGGAACTCGGCACCGACTACCTGACCTCTTTCAATATCGGAACGATACATTATACCCGGGGTGAATATAAAAATGCGATATTTAACCTGGAAAAATCCCGAAGCCTCAATCCCGGGTTCATCCTGTCAAATCTAGTCATGGGGCTCTGCTACAGCAGGATGAACAACATTAAAGCGGCTGAAGCCAATTTTATACATGTCCTAAACTCCTCTCCGAACAACAGGATCGCGCTGACCGCCCTGGCCATCATATATTATAACTTGAAAAAATACGATGATGCCGTCACGCTGCTGAACAGAATACTCTGCATCAATTCCGAAAACCACATAATCCGCAGGCTCAAATCAGATATTCTTTTTAAGACCGGCCATATTTCCGAATCCGCAAAGGAACTGAAGACCCTGAAAAGCTGCAAGGACGGCTACCGGGTATTTGATGAATTCATAAAATCAGTCCCCGTGGAGATTTACACGGACCGTTACGGGACCATGGATGAAAAGATCAATTCATTGAAAGAAAAACCTGAAACCGACAGCACCAGCCTCATATCGTTGAGCCTGTGCCACCTGCTTAAAGGAGATACTGATTCGGCCATCGATTATCTTTTCAAAGCCCGGAAAAAAATTTTAAATTAAAAATTTTTTCTGATTTTTCTTGACAATTATTGAGGCATGGATTTTATTGTAATCCTGGTGGTTATAGAGAGAGGGAAACACCTGTTCCCATTCCGAACACAGAAGTTAAGCCACTCATCGCCAATGGTACTGCACGGGGCACTGTGTGGGAGAGTAGGACGCTGCCAGGCTGCTATCATAAAATAATTAAAAATAAAAAAGCACCTTTTGCAAGGTGCTTTTTTTATGCTTCTATCGGGTTATCATTATCTGGTCTCAGTTGACTTGATATCAGACGATTCCACTTTCTTTTTCAACCCGCGGGCCTCGACTTTTATGACAGCAACACAATCCTGGGTTTCCTTGTCCCATTCAACCCTGTCCTCGTAAACCGTCGCGCCCCTGATCGCTCCTTCGATCTCCTTGGCTGCGGCGAATCCGGTAAGCCTGAAATTCTTCACTCCGGCAGCGCCCTTGACCTTCGCACCGACGAATTTTTCGATAATCTTGACCTGCGCATCAATTATCGCCGCCTCTTTCGCCATCGCCTTGCGGACAAACGGATCGGTTTCTTCAACCGGAGCGGCGCCCATGCCGGCCATAAGGAACGTGTTATCGTCAAGCCAGCCTTCCATCATGGCCCCTCTTTCGCTGTTTTTAATAATGCCGCCGCCGACTTTCTTGCTGCATGAAACAACGGCAAACGACAGTATCGATACCAGTGCGAATATAATGACCTTTTTCATTTCAATAATCCTCCTTCAAACAAATTGTCCCCGCGGGGATAAATGAATGCTGTAAAAAACTGCAAAGCAAAGACCAGGCACCAAGCATAGACAATAAAATATATAAGGTCAAATAAAGTTTCAATTATTAATTGATCACGTCAATTGAGGTAAGATCCGCCTCGGAAATGAATTGCTTGAGATTCTTAAACCTGACTTTATAAAAGATTTCACAATTATCCATTTTATCGAATTGCTCGCTCTGCACCTTGCCGCTTTTAATGATCGAATTGATCTTTGCCGCCTGGCCGGCCCTGATTTCGGGAGACACAGCCGTCTTTTTCCCCTCGCCCACGCTGAACTTCTTGAACCGCTTCAATATCCTGAACTGCGCGTTGATTATCGCGGCCCTCCTGGCGCTGTTTCTTCTTTCCTTTATGTCGGTATACTTGCGCACCGGCTTGCCGATGGTCGTGACCACAAAGGTGCTGTCATCAATCCATCCGGTGTTCTTCGAATCAGGACCGGTATCGGTGCCGACGGAAGTACCGGCGCACGACAGGCAGAACACAAGCAGAAACAGGAATAAGCCGGTCCCTCTACAATCCGTGTATTTATCGTTGTTGCTCACAATAAACATCCGAAAACTCACCACTAACTATAGTTGTCGCACCGACAGAGAAAGTCAACAGAAAACAAAGAAAATCACGACGCATTCAAATCATGGATTTATTACTGCAGATTTATTTGACGGATTTTAATCTCCGCCAGAACGATCACTATCACCAGGTTGATAATGAACCAGAAAAAGCTGATATGCCTGAGAGCCCCCCACGAGAATATGAGGGCGGCGCCGGATCCGGCGGCATATCCCAGAACGATCACATCATTGAACTTGACGATAATATTGGCTGCATAATCGGAATAATTATCGGATTCAATGACCCTGGATTTTTCAATGTTATTGGAAATGACCGGCAGAAAGAAATAAAGCATGATGAAAAGGATCGCTGAATTCATTATGATGTTTGAGGTTGACAGCGTCAGGAGAATACTGAGGAACGAGCTGACGATAAAAACCACAAGAAACGTGATTGGCGGATATTTTTGAGAATACAGGGACCACATCGCATTGAAGTGGGGCATCAGGCTTTTAATGTCGTCCTTGGTAAACTCGTCTTTTTTCATGAACAGGTCTATATAATAACTGGCTGCGACGATTATGAAAATAAAAACTATATATATTATGGTGATATTGAACAGCATAAATTATCTCCGGCTTCCTGTTTAGTCTGAATGATAGTATATCACGACTAATTGTCAAATACAATTATTGGCGCATCCAAAAATCACTCTTTTCATTAATTTTGACTGAATGAAAGCGGGCAATCGTAAATATTCGACTAAGTCATACAATTTATTGCTTGAACGCCCGGCGGAACAAGTAGTAGTATGCATCAGACAAGATACCGGTCTTTGATCGGGACGGATAAAATTCGGGCCGAACTTCGGCTTAAGATATAAGGAGACAACGATGAAACGGATACCGGTAATTTTAACAGTGTTGGTTCTCTTCTCATGCTCGTCAGCCGAAAAAAAAGCCACCACCGAAGCGGTACAGAAGCCGGATGCTTCCGTTGCGGAAAGCCGTCCAACGCCGGGTTGGTCCGACGGAGACACATACACCGTGCACGTATCGGGAGCCAGCCTCGATGAAGCGGTCAACAGGGCCCGACACCAGATACTCAAGGATATCGTCAATGTCCGCATGCTCAACAACAGCAGGTATACCGATATAACCATGATCCAGGATGAGTTCAAGAAACCGCTGGAAAACGGCAGGGTCATCAATCCCCGAACAGGCGCTGACGAGATAGAAATCTGGTTCCAGATACGCGACAAGGGACTCAGGGAAAAATTCGAAAGAAAATAGGCACTATATTATTTTCACTTTCCTTCCGCTGACCTTGAGCCTGTCCTCGCAGAAGAGCCTCACCGATTCAGGGAGGATGCGGTGTTCCTCCCTGAGTATCCTCGCGGAAAGCGTGTCCTCGGTATCGTCCTCGAGCACCGGGACCGCGGCTTGCATGATGATCGGGCCGGTATCGGTTCCCTCGTCGATGAAATGAACGGTGCAGCCCGAAACCTTCACGCCGTAATCGAACGCCTGCTTCTGGCCGTGGACCCCCGGAAAAGACGGGAGCAGGGCCGGGTGGATATTGATAATCCGGTTCCGGAACCTGCCGATGATGTACGGCGTCATTATTCTCATGTAGCCGGCGGCCACGATCAGGTCGGTCCCCGCATCGGTAAGCAGCCTGACCATCGCCTCCTCGTGCTCCTGCCTGCCGGGATAATTCCGCGGATTCACGTGATAGGACTTCATGCCGAAATCCCCGGCGATCTCCAGGGCCTTCGCCGACTCCTTGTCTGAAATCAGTATCCCGAGCCTGGCCTTGATGTCGCCTTCGATTATTTTTTTCGCTACCACGGTGAAATTCGACCCCCTGCCGGAGGCGAGAAAGGATACTGTTTTTTTATTCATGACTTCCCACCCTTCATATTCGCATGGCCTCGAGTTCGATGTCCGAAACAGGATCCGGAAGGCCAAGCTCCGACACGATTTGCCCGCGGCGCAGGAGCCTGATCCTGTAATCCGCGCCCGTCAGCTTCGAATACCGCGCCATGAGAGCGCGCGCCCTGTCGATAGCAGTCGGGTCCGAATCCCCCTTGAGCGCTATCAGTGGGCCCCTGAACTGCGGTTCAAGCAGATAATCGATCCTGTCGATGTATTTCCCGAACTCGTTGTTCTCCTTTTCGTTTCTCGACACGATGGCCTTGACCTCGCCGGTAAGCCTGAAATGCCTCCCGATCGTCAGAAAGAACATGTCGAGGGCGTCGATGTCGGCATGATGATCGAAGAGGTCTCGTACCCGCCGCGAGATGCCGACATCCGTGAACAGGCATCCGCCCGAGGGAGACTCATACTGCGTGATCCCGTATTCCCGGGCCAGGGCCATCTGAATCCCCCTGCCCCTGCCGCTGATGTTCAGAAGCCTGGCCCTGTCGACAAGCCCGGTCTCCTCGGGGATTGTCGGCTTCAATATCTGCGCCGAAAGCGGCCTGAGCAGCCTTCCCTCGATTCCAGATTCCTTGACGATGTGGTTGAGCATGTGCTTCATCTGCGACATGGGACGCTGCCCGACCACCTCCCCGGTGGCGACAAAATCCGCTCCGGTCTCGCGCATGAGCTCGGCCGCCTTGCGGATGAAGTGAATCTTGCAGTCGACGCAGGGGTTCATGCGCTTGCCGTAACCGTGCGGAGGATTGCGCGCCAGGTCGATATAATCCCGGCCCAGACGGTGATATGATACCTCAAGGCCGATCCTTCGCGCCAGATCCGCAGAGGGCAGCGTCTCCGGATCGAAATCAGGGGGATAAAAAGGCAGAATGCACTGGAACCCGGTGAGCTCAATATTCTGCGCGAAGAGAACCTTCGCTGCAATGACGCTGTCCAGGCCTCCGGAATAAAGAAGAATCCCCCGTGCCGCAGGCATTAAATCTCCTCGTGATTGATCAGCTGCACGGGCACGCGGTCCCCGGCGCGCAAGAGGGACACGCCTTCCTTGAGGATGATCAGGCAGTTCGCCTGGCTCATGGACATGAGTATGCCCGAACCCTGGGGCCCGGTAGTGGACACGACGAGTTCCCCGTTCCTGATCGAAAAAAACCCGCGGATGAAATGCCTTCTTTCGGGCTTCTTGCGGATGTCCTCGAGCAGCACCGCGTTGACCACCGGCTTGTCGATTGACCGCGCGCCCATGCTTTTCAGTATGGCCGGCCTCACGAACTGCAGAAATGAAACCAGGCTCGACACCGGGTTTCCCGGCAGGCCGAAACAGAGCTTGCCGTCCTTCGCGCCGAAAACCAGCGGCTTGCCGGGCTTCATCAGGATTTTCCGTACCGATATGCCGACGCCGATATCGCGCATCACGTCCTTCACGAAATCGTATTTCCCCATGGAAACGCCGCCGGTCGTGATTACGATGTCGGCCTCGAACGCCTGCTTGAATTTTTCGAACGTGTCCTGCATGGTGTCGCGAGCGATGCCAAGATAGCGGGGAATAGCCCCGTACTTGAGGATTTCGGCGTATAGCGCGTAGGCGTTGCTGTTGCGTATCTGGCCCGGCCCGATTTCCTCGCCGGGATCGACGAGCTCGTCGCCGGTCGCGATGATCGCCACAACCGGCCTGCGGCGGACCGGCGCCTCGATGCGGTTCAGGGAAGCTAACAGCCCGATGTCCGCCGGCCTGATGCGGTGCCCGGCGCTGAGCACGGTCATGCCCGCCGCGATGTCCTCTCCGGCGCGCCGGATGTTCTCGCCGCTTTGAAACTCGCAGAGGACCCGGACCTTGCCCTGCGCCTCGAGCGTGTCCTCGACCGGCACAACCGCGTCGGCCCCGTCCGGTATCGGTGCGCCGGTCATTATCCTCACCGCAAACCCCTCTGCGACGTCCGGGCCGCTGTAGACCGATCCGGCCCGGATTTCCCCGCACACGACGAGCTCCGCGGGGCTGTTCCCGGTCGCGCTCCTTGTCGATTCATGCTTCAGCGCATAGCCGTCCATGGCCGAATTGTCGGTCGGAGGGATATTGACGTCCGAAACGATGTCCCGGCTCAGGACCCTGCCGACCGAATCGAGTATGGGCGCTGATTCCTCCGGCGTCGGCTTCACCTCAGAAAGGATTATCCTGATCGCTTCGTCAACCGATATCATTCTGTCGTTTTCAGTCATCATGCTTTCCTGAAAAATTTCCTTCCGGCCTGCTGCAAGAGAGCCGGAATCCATCTTCAATCTGTACACATTTGAGTGTCAAGATGGATTCCCGCTTTCGCGGGAATGACTTTTGGAACAGCGTCATTTCTTTACTATTACTTTTCAATGCTGAAATTTTATCAATCATAATTACTGTGCGCCGGTCTTTTCGGCTCAGAAGATAAATGAATCCCCGCCGGGGCCGGGAAGCGCTAGAACATCAGCGAGATATTCAAACCGATTTCATACGAAAAGACCTCCCGCGTGATCGCGTCGCTCGTTCTGCTGCGGTACTGTTCGACTGCGAACTTCGAGTAGAATCCTCCCTGGACGTACTTGTGAAGGTCGAGCGTCAGCGTGCTGTTTATGAGATGCAGGTCATAGGGCTCGGGAGAGACCGTTTTGCTGTAATCGTACCTGTTGATATTCATCGTATATTCAAGCCTGTAGATCGGATAGGCCGTCAGCTTGTAGAATTTCGCGAATATGTTGTAAATCCATTTGACGTCGGTTTCATACACCACCGAAAGATTGTAGCCTTGATTATCTTCAACAAACGACGAGTATTCGCTCATGTTCTCGAAATAGATGTCGTCGCTGCCCGCCCTTTCGGACCCGTCCTCGGAAATGAACTGCTTGCTGTTCCGTATCCTGAAATTGACGCTGAAATTGACTCCTATGCTCGCACGGTCCCACTTGAACGTGAGGCCCATGAGCGGTGAGTGGACGTGCTCTTCGATGTTCGAGGTCACGATCATCCGGTTCTCGTAGGAGTATCCCAGCTCAAAGGTCGATGCGTGATGCGGGATCCCCTCCCTGTTAGGCCTGAAAAACCAGAAATCGAAGAGCTTCATCAGGTCGAAATTCAGGTTCAGGTTGAGGTTCCAGGTGACCGTCTGCTGGGGGATTCCGTACAGGTTCTGCCTCTCGCAGATCTGGTCAAGGCCGCCGCCGGAATCGATGACGACCTTGTCGAAATCCATGCTCCAGTTGAGCGAGAAATTTTCGATCACCCGGAGCTGGTTGCTGTAATCCGCGACCGCCGACCCGTCGGAAAGCCTGATCGACTTGTTCATGGTATGATACACATAGTCCCTTCCGTTGGCGAAATTGTCCCTGCCCACGAAATTGTAGAAGGGATAGTACCGGAAAACATCCATGCCCATGCCGAGAAGCCTGTTCACGGATCTTTTCGGCCCGAACTTTTCCTCGTAGAATTCGACATCCTCGCCCTCGTAGGGCACGTCCGTCTCGGAGCAGTAAACCGATCGCCCGTACGATACGTTCATGTTCTTGATGAATTTCGTTTTTTCTATCAACGACAGGTTTATCGGAACCGAGAACTGGGTCGAAATATAGCTGCGCGAATCCCTGTCCCTGTCGAACCTCGACATGTCCTCGGAGTCGGAGTAATCGCCGAACTTGTTTTCCTGGTACTGTATGTTGAAAAGATAAAACGGCGACAGGTATTTGCAATAGTTCGTACCCAGGAGAAGCGACCCCTTCTTGTTCCTGTCGACGAACTTGAAATCGTCGGTGTAATCATAGGGGAAATGGTAGTCGCCGCGGACATCGGAATTGATCTCGGTCCCGGTCACCTCCGATCTCCCGGAAAGCGAGACGATTTCTTCGGAGCCGAAACTTATCTGCGGCTTCAGATAGAACGCCTTGCACTGGTAATTGAGCCCGATGCCCGTATCTGTTTTCTGCCTCTTTTCATTCTCTTCGAGCGAAACGTAATCCGAGAGAGTTACGCCGTCGATCTCGTCGGATTCGCGCTCGATGTTTTCGCTTTTATAAAGCATGTTCAGGTAAAGCTCGATGTTCAGTTTGCCCCACAGGAACCTGTCAATGTTTTCGGTCAGAGAAATGGACGGCGCGTGGCTGTTGGTGATGGTGTTCCGCCTGACCGCGTAATCGGTAATTGTGTCGCTGATGAGGTTGTCGTAATCGTCATACTTGTACGAAACGCGAACCGAGGGCACGGCATTGCGGTCCGACGCGTAATCGCTCAGGACATAAACGCTGTTTCTCACGGTCTCTCCCCTCTTCAGCTCTGAAACATCTTCGTTGAGGCTGTCGGTTTTCGATTCCTCCTTGACGTAGTTGACTGTCGTGGACCATTTCGGCAGGATATTAAAAGAGGAATAGAACTCGTCATACTGCTCCGCCATGTCGGACGAGGTCTGGCTGACCGAGCTGAACTGGGCCCCGTGACCCTTTCTCACATACTTCAGATACAGGTCAGAGAACACCGGCGTGCCCTTATCGGTCCTTATCAGGGGCTCGGTGATTTTCAATTCGGATTCGAACCAGTGCGCGTCATCCTGGAGCTTCTCCGGCTGGGACACGTACATGTCGTTGAGCCAGAACGTCCCGGCGTTGCCCGACGAGAACACGACCACCTTGACAAAGGAGATCCTTTTCATGTCGGTATCGCCCTGCTCCGAGTACTCCGACACTGACCCGGAAGAGCCCTTTTTCAGCTTGAGCCTGATCTCCTGCCAGGTCTGTGCCTGGCTTACCTGGAACCGGTACAGGCGGTAATCCGTCTCGGATGATCCCAGGATGATCCCTATCTCGCCGTTTACCGGCGTCCTGTAGTTGATCCACAGGTTCATGGTTTTATAGAAGCGCAGGTCGAGGGGCGCGGGGAAATTCTGGGTGAACGAGACATTGCTGCTGCCCGCAGGGATCGAATAATCGATCTCGATCGCTGATTCGGTCACCTTTTTCAGGTCCTCGTCGTCATCGCCGTACAGCGAGGTATACTCGCTCTTTCTTGAAAAGATGAAGGCGTCGGCCCGGTAATCTGGGTCGTTGATGCTGTTGACGATCGTGACCGAAACGTTTTGAGAGCCTGTAGTAATTCCCTCCATCGGATCGTCGGGGTCGGAGCCGAGCATGAAATTCCTCCACTTCGACGATACGAACTTGATCGTGTCGATATAAAGCCTGCCGGTCGTGCCCGTGCTTGCAGCGTTCCTCCGCACGTGCAGCCTGAGCGCCTCGGTCTGCTTGAGGAGCTCGATGTCGGCCTGCGTCATGGCCGAGAAATCGACGTAAATCCTGGCCATCTTCCAGGAGGTTTCGGATGCGCTGATGTTGAGGGAACCCGGCGTCGTGCCGCTCCCCGGGACGGTAAAAACGTTCTCGAACGTGTCAAGTATCCCGTTCTTGTCGATGTCCTCGGTGTTGAGTATGCCGTCCCCCTTCGTCGACGAGCTCAGGCGGGGTCCGGAGCCCACCCTGGTCGCGACATTGCCGTTGAATTCATACCCGCGGTCCTCCGAGGTTCCGGCGTCCGGGTCCGAATCGATGTAGCCGTTCCCGTTTGCGTCCTCGGTGTCGAGGGTCCCGTCTCCGTCCGAATCCTCGTTGATCTTGCCCAGATCGAGAAAAAAATCGAGCGAATCGCCCGCGGCCTCGCCCTCGTATCGGTACCAGATCTCGACGTACTGGAGCCCTGAAAGATCGACCGGGGCCCCCTGCAGCATCCGGGTCGCGATCGATGCGCAGGTTCCATATGAAAAATCGAAATCCATCGCCATGGAAACCTGGGAGGAGCTGCCGAGTATCGAGGAATCCACATGACCCGTGGCGACATTGAAGGGCCCCTGCTTCACCGAATAGGCGACCTGCGTCGGATTGTACGAGAGCCCCCTGAGCGTTTCCGGTTTCGAGGGGTCCCGATAGTAGTAATAATTGAGCACCGCCCTGTCGGCCTGTACGAAACCTGAGGGCATCGACGCCGGAATCCAGTCCTTTTCGGACATGGACAGGGAAAGAAGCTCGTCCGAAGACTCCATGTTGTCGATCAGGGCCTTGCCGAAGGTGTTGACGTCCCGGATGCTGTACGCGTATTCTCCGTACGCCTTGAATTCAACCGGCACCCTTTTTGGTTCTTTTTTTGTCAGGAACTTGCCGATTTTCTTGAACGCCTTTTCGTTGAGGTTGAGCAGGGCATCGCCTTCCAGAAGAACGGTCTGTGTGGGGGTTTCGCCGACCAGAGGGATGTCGGTGCCGGTCGAAGATTTCGAATACAGTACGCTGCCGCCCACATTGAAGTTTTCATTGAACGCATAATCCGCCCTGATTCCCCCGACGAACGACTGCGTCTGCCCGTCAAGAGGAAGATATTCGTAGCGGATCTCGATATCTGTTTCGGCGTTGATGTAGGGATTGTTCGGATCGTTGAAAACCAGATATCCCGAAGTGTGGTCCACCGTGTACAGCGTTTTCGAGATTTCGGCCCCGTTGATCTTGACCCGTATGCTGTCGGGAATGATGTTGAAATGCCTGAGCTGGAAGGTCCTCGCGTCGCGGTAATAGTCGACCCGGATCCTGTACCGGGACTGCTCGTAAAGGGTGTTCGACTTGCTCTCCGTGTATATTCTGTCCGCCCCCGACGCGCCCGATTCTTCGAGAAGATACCGGAACGGTTCGCGAAGATAGAAATAGATGATGCCCTTCGTGTAATCGACCTTGTACGGCCCGATCGTATCGATCTCTTTCCGGCCGCCAACGTCCCTGCGGGAGATGAGATCGTTCTCGTTGTAAAAGTTTATGGTGAAATTGTCCGAAAGAATATTGACCGCTCCGATGTTGTAGTACGATCTGACCTCGTAGATGTCGAGGTTGCAGACCCCGTCGCCGTTCAGGTCAGTTACGGGCTGGTACGGGAAAGATGCGTACGAATTCACCTCCTCCTTCATCGAAGGCCCGTACTTGAGGAACACGAAGAGCTTCCCGGGAAACTCGGCCACATCCGTCCTGGCCGACGGGTCGGATGTCGTCGTGCCGGCGCCCGCGGTGTTGTATACGGCGAATATCCTGGCCCTGACAGGCACACTCCTCAGAAACGTTATCAGCCCGGTTGAATAGTTGATCGAATAGTCCTGGCCGGCCTGGAGCCTGGTATAGTATCCGCCGTCCACCGAAAGAGCGATCGCCCCGAGATTGTTGTACGCGTCCTGGTCGTCCATGTACAGGGCGAAGCCCGAGGGATTTATGTTCACCGCCGAGGGAAGAAAATTTGCCGGATCGGCAGGGGCGGACGTGAATGTCACAAGGCCATAGAACCCGGTTTCATTGTCGGGCAGCGAGGAGCGGTCCGTTATGCCGTCGTAACGCCTGAACGGCTCGAGCTGATAATAGGTCGCGGACTGGTACTGGTATTCCATCAGCTTAAGGGTTCCAGAGGTCGAGGTGCCCTTGAAATATTCAACCTCGGATTCGCCCCGCATGATGCTCGCGAAAGCCTTGACCTGGAAGCCCTTTTTCTTCAGGGTCATGTCCAGTCCCATGCCCTTAGCCGTGGAGTTGTCGTACACCGCGTATTTGGAATTGTTGAACTTGATGTCGATCATGCCGGCGTTGATCTCGCGTATCACCTCATCGTCCTTGACGGCCCTGTACTGCATCATGTACACGTTGTCTTTCTTCCTGCTGTCATGATCTATGTACACGGTGAGCCTTCTGCCGATGTTTCCCTCCATGTGCAGCAGCATCTCCTGCTCCGGCACGAAGCCGGATTTCACGACATCCGAATCGGGCTTGTCCTCGTCGTACTGTTTGTATTTCCTGTCGGTGAACACCGAATCGCCGTAGCCGAGGTTGAACTTGAGAGAACCGTACGAAATGATGTTCACATCGTCGTCCCTGGTCCCGTACAGCATCACCCCCTTTTCCCCTTCATCCGGCTTTCTCCCCGTCTCAAGCACGTGCTCTGCCCAGTCTCCCTTGCCGTAATCGATCGAATCGTTGCCGGTCCTGAATATGTCAGTCTGTCTGTAATACCGGTCGAGAAGGGAATCAGACGACTGCACGTCGACGACAACGACGGACTCATCCGCGCGGGAATGCTCTCTTATGAAATCCTCGATGCGTTGCTTGAAACCCTTGTCCTGCGGCAGTGCGGCCGTCAGACCATAAATGATCCCTCCCAGGAAAGGGGCGAGGATATAGAGGGGGATTTTTCTGATCATGGCAGAAGATATCTACTGGATTATTTCAGGGCCGCAGGCCCCTCTTCAGAGATATATGTGATGGCATCACCAGATACGGCTCATGTACGGGTAGGGATTGATGGGTACTCCTCCGAGCCTTATTTCATAGTGGCAGTGGTTTCCGGTTGCGTTGCCGGTCTGTCCGACCGAACCGATGATCTGTCCCTTGGATATTTTCTGACCCGGCACGATTGAAATGGACCGGCAGTGGCCGTAAATCGTTTCAAAGCCGTATTTATGCCTGATCCTTATCATCTTTCCGTATCCGCCGCCCCACCCTGCTGAAATAATTTCACCCGGAGCGGTCGCCCTGATAAGCGTCCCGCCCGAAGCCGCTATGTCGATGCCGGTATGAAAATCACGGCCGTGGCCGAATGGGGAGCGTCTCCAGCCGAAAAGCGAGGTTATGTGGCCCTCGTTCGAGACGATCGATGGCGTGTCCTTGACGACCTTGCTGCGGACGTCCACGAAGTTCTTTATCGTCTTTATCGTGTTGGTGGTGCAGACGATGTCCTTCTGGATTTCCTTGATCGTGAAGATCTCATCCGGCAGGATGTTCTTCATCTTGTTCAGCTCTTCGGTCCCCTCCCGGTCGTAATCCGACATGTCCCAGAGGTCGTCGGTTTCACCGGTGCCCGCGGCCAGCCCATAGAGCTCTTCGATCTCCGGCTTGATGTCGTCGACGGTCTCGGCGATGGAGTTGGTCATCTGCTCGAAGCGGATGAGGTGCGACCTTATGTCGAGGTACGTGGTCAGGAGCCGCTGCTCTTCCCTTTTAACGGCCGCGTTCCTTATAAAAGCGTACGAAGATGTCACGACAATGACGAAGAACAGGAACACGAAAAACGAAATGGTGAACTTCGATATCTGGAAATTGAAAATCCGCTTTTCGTTGTGGGGAATGAACATGATGGTCATCTTTTCATGCCCCTTTTCCACGAACCTCTCCCAGGTCTTGCCGAAACGCTTCTTTTGCATGTAAAACTTCTCGGTAAAGCGCAGCCTGAGCCTGTTCTGGTAATGTTTGATTCTGAACTTCATCATCTATTCCTGACAGTCACATTATCGATAGAATCTTTCGATTTTTTCAAGAAAAAAACCGCAGGCGCGGGAGTCCCGCGGCGCCATTCATGCCGGTCGCCAGCCCTATTCCCCGGTGAATTTCGGCTTGCGCTTTTCCATCATTGCGGTCGCGGCCTCCATGAGGTCCTTCGAGGGCACGATGTTTGCGCTGATCGAGGCCACGTATTTCAGGCCGTCGTCAATGGTTTTTCCGATGCAGAAATTCAGAACGTCCTTGGAAGCCTGGACAGCCGTCGGCGAGTTATCGCAGATTTCGAGAGCCAGCTGCTCTGCGCCCTTCATGAGTGATTCGTAATCCTCGAACACATCGTTTACTAAAAGCACCTCTTTGGCCCTCTGCGCAGTGATATACTTGGCTGTGTACGCAAGCTCCCTGGTTATCCCCTGCCCCACTATGTGCGGGAGCCTCTGCAGCACTCCCACGTCCGCGACAAAAGCCACGCCGGCCTCCCTCAGGGAAAACGAGGCGTCCTTCGACGCCAGGCGGATATCGCACGCTGTGGCCATGTCAAGGCCGGCCCCGATGCAGTATCCGTGGATCGCGGCGATCACCGGTTTGCGGCAACGCTCGATGCAGGTGTTGGTTTCCTGCATGTCCTTTATTTTCGGTATGAACCGCCATTTCACGCCGCCCATCTGCTCCTTGGTCATCAGCTCGGGCATCGAGCCGGCCATCGCGATCAGGTCGATCCCCGCGGAGAAACATTTCCCCCTGCCGGACACGATCACGACCTTGATCTCATTGTCGGCGTCCAGATCTTCAAAGATGGGTATGGATTCTTTCCATGCGGGAGGATGCATGGCGTTAAATTTATTCGGCCTGTTCAGATAAACCCAGGCTATCGGAGGCTTCTTTTCCACTTCATAAAATTCATAAGCCATAACAAACTCCTTAAAAACACGATTTATGACTCAAAACAATAGCGGCAGTACTGACTGAGTAATGCTATAGAATACGCCGAAAACGGTCAACAAAATATTATTTATCCACAAAGTTATCCACAATATCCACAGAAAAACGCCCGATAGTTCATTAATTTACTCAATTAATTTCAATTTTTTTGTCCATCGACAAATAGAATGGTCCAGTTTAAACAAAAATGAGACATAAAAGGATAAGTTTTGGTTTTTCCAACAGTTATCCGACAATTTTTTATTAAAAAATCAATCATGAGTGAAAAGTAGAAAATTAATTAACTTCTAACACAAAATATACGAAAAGCTCACAGGTCCCCTTGTTGATAACTCTAAATAATTAATTTTTCTCGGAAACAGGAGCACGCCCTGCTCAGACAAAGCGTACAAATTTTTCACGAGCGCGCCTGAACGCCCTCGGAAGCAGCTTCGCCCCCTCCTTCGGATACCCCACCGCAATCAGCAGCGGCACGATCCTGTTATCAGGGATTGAAAAGGCCTCTTTGACCTTCGCCTCCTTGAATCCGTCCATGGGATGGGTTTCGAGGCCCAGTCCTCTCGCGGCGATCATCAGGCTCATGGCGAAAAACGCCGTATTTTTGGTCGCCCAGATTTTCCTCGTGACACTGTCGGGATCGCCATAGAGAGAAAAAGGGCCCTTACGGGACT
This sequence comes from Spirochaetota bacterium, assembly GCA_022709405.1. Classification (GTDB taxonomy): domain Bacteria; phylum Spirochaetota; class UBA4802; order UBA4802; family UBA5550; genus JAKLIV01. Next base: position 13,631 of record JAKLIV010000023.1, on the reverse strand, counting down.
TTTGCACCTCATCCGGCTTTATATAGCCGAGCTCGACCTGGCTTTTCAGAACATCGTCGATATTGGCCTCGACCGCGCCCGGATCAGCTATAATGATCAGGACTGCGGATGCCTCTTCCACCTTGGCCTGATTATACGCCAGGCTCCTTAAGAGCTTCTTCTTTTCCGGAGTCTGCACGACGATGACCTCCCACGGCTGGAGATTGTACGATGAAGGAGAAAGATTCGCCGTATCGACAAGCTCTTCAACCATGCTCCGGCCGACTTCTCTGCCGGAATCGAAAAAGGAGATCGCCCTTCTTTCTTTAAGCGCCTTCATTACATCCATATTGACCCTCCCTCAATGTCACATGTAATGGCGAAATATGCTTTACAATCCGGGATTATATTGTATCTGTAGTGATGCTATAATACAATATCTGTTACAGAGAAAACGATGAAAATTGCCATTGCGTCGGATCATGCGGGCCTGAGACTGAAACGCCAGATAATCGGGCAGTTTCCCGATATCGAATTCGTCGATGTCGGCACCCACACAGAAGAGTCATGCGACTACCCGGATTATGCGGCTGAAGCGGCAAGGCTCGTCGCATCCGGAAAAACCGCGGGGGGCATCGTGATATGCGGGTCCGGGATCGGTGTCTCGATTGCCGCGAACAAGATCAGGGGGATACGGGCGGCCCTGTGTTTCAACTGCTATATGGCCGAAATGTCGCGCAAGCACAACGACGCCAACGTTCTCGCCCTGGGCGCAAGGGTGATCGGGGAGGACGTGGCCATGCGGATCGTGGACACATGGCTCAAAACCGAATTCGAGGGCGGGCGCCACAAGCGAAGGGTCGACAAGATGATGGACCTTGAAAACCGGTAAGTTGCAGCCGTAAAAACGCGCTTTTAATCCCCGCTTTAATGATAAAATCCCCCGGGCTTCATACCGATAATGATACATGACCATGATATCCCCGAGAAAAAAATTCACTTCGATATACGCGAAAGCCGCCTGCATCGCGAGCCTCTCCTGCTTTCTTGTGTACGCAGCGATTGAGACAGGCAGCACCCTGAAAGTCGCTGACTTTCCGCATGAATCGCTGAACAATGTCAGTGTGAAAACGAACGCGAAAGGCGAAAAAGAATACACCATAACCGACCTCAGCTACGGCGATGCCGGTACAGACATGCTATCCGACTGCGTTCTTTCCTTCAACGGCAGGCCGTCATCCCTGTGGAAAGACGACACCCGCAAATACCAGGTCATAAGGGCCGATTACGACTTCGCCGCCGAACCCGGGGCCCTGGGAGGGGGCTGCGCGTATTTCAACAAATCGGACCATGAAGTCCGGATGGAAACCAGCAGGAACCTCTGGCTCGGGTCATGCAACGATCTCGGGTCGTTTTCCATTGAAATGAGGTTCAAGGCCGAATCGCTGAAAAACCGGGGAGTGCTGTTCTCGCGGATCGGCTATTTCTCCGGAGAAAAAAGGGGAATCGAGATAATCCTGAAAAACGACTTCCTGTCGGCCGCCTTCTATAAGGTCTTCGAAAAGGAAGGCGCTCGCCGCTATGACGTCTTTCTCAACTCCGGGAAAGCAGTCAGGCAGGGTGAATGGCACCACCTCATCATAAGCTATGACCGTCTCTCGGGCAAACTGTCAAAGCGCGTGAATGGATTTGAGGACGAGGTAATTTACACAACCGACGGGGGCGAGCCTTACAACAACGTATACATCCCGTCGTTCGGCTACAGGGACAAACAGGGCCAGATCAAGGGCATCGATCTGCCGCAGGTCTCCATCGGAAAGGATTTCATCGGATATGTCGATGAATTCAGGATCAGCTACCTCGGCCACGAAGAGCTTTCGTCCATAAAAAACATCGCAACGAGCGGCTACCGCGGCGTGAGCAGAAACGGACGGATACCGGTCAACACCGAGGGAGTCGTCACAAGCCCCGTATACTCGTTCGGCCAGACCGGCACCATGATCAGGGAGCTCCGGTGGGCGGAGGACCTGCCGAACGGAACCTTCATATGGACCGAGATCAGGATATCGGACCATCTTTTCAATAAAGAGGACGCCGAACTGACCTGGTATCGTTCGATCAACCGCCAGAGGAATATCTTCCTGAAGAAGGACCGCCAGGGAGACTATCTCAGGGGGAAATATTACCAGTGGAGAATACATCTGGTTCCCTCGCCGGACGGCAAAGATTCCCCGGTGCTCAGGAATATCGAGATAGACTATCAGCTCGACAACGGCCCGGCCCAGCCCCGTTTTCTTGAAGTCGCCGAGTCGGGCGACGAGTATGTTTCCCTGAAATGGGCCAAAAACGTCGATCCTGACCTTCTTGGCTACAGGATATATTACGGCGTGCGGCCGGGGGTTTACGACGGCGTCATTTCACGGATCAGCGGCAAGAGGATCACCAACGAGCTAACGCGAACCGGTCATATCGAAATAATCCTGACCAACGACGTCATAGAGGAAAATATGGCCCTGGAAAAAAGGGGAATACTCTCCTTCCCGCAGCTTAAAAACACCGTGCTCTATTATTTCTCGGTGACGGCCTACGACGCGTACAAACCCGATACTCCTTACAACCACGAATCCCCTCTGTCCGGGGCCGTTTCTGCAAGGCCCTACGCCGGCACGGAAATTGATTGAAAAAAACCCGTCCTGACTGAAAATTGTCCTTTACTTTCCTCGCGGTTAAAACGTGCTTCTTAATAATGACATTGGCAGCCGTGCGACAGATGATTATTGAAGAAAAATTGCCCATTCCCCACACCATGGCTGACACCATGAGCAGAATCGTCAGCAAGTTCTCTGACAGCGGCTTCGAATGCTACCTTATCGGCGGCTCGGTCAGGGACCTGATTCTCGGCAGAAAAGTTTACGATTACGACTTCGCGACGAACGCGAGGCCGGAGCAGGTTCAGAAGCTTTTCCGCAAGGTCATACCCACCGGCATCAAACACGGGACCGTGACCCTGCTCAAGAACAATAAATCGTTCGAGGTCACCACATACCGGGCCGACGGGAAATACATAGACGGCAGGAGGCCCGAGTCGGTCAGCTTTTCTGAAACTCTCGAAGAAGACGTCCTCAGGAGGGACTTCACGATAAACGGCCTCGCCTACGATTTGCTCAACGGAAAGATAATCGACTATGTCAACGGGCTGCGCGATATCGAGCGTGGAATCATCCGGACGATAGGGGACCCTGTCGAGCGATTCAACGAGGACGGGCTCAGGCCGTACAGGGCGTGCCGTTTCGCTTCCAAGCTGGAGTTCACGATCGATGAAGAAACGTTCAAGGCGATCGGCAGGACGCTGGAAATCGCCAGAAAAGTCTCGGTCGAACGTGTGCGCGACGAATTCAAAAAAATACTCGAAACGAAAAAACCGTCGATAGCGATCGAGTATCTCCGCACTTCGGGACTGCTGGGGATATTTCTTCCCGAGCTCGTGAACTGCCATGAGATCGAACAGAACAAGTTTCATATCTTCGACGTTTACCGCCACAGCATCTACTCATGCGATGCGGCCCCTCAGAACAACCTCGTGGTCCGTCTGGCGGCCCTTTTGCACGATATCGGCAAAACGCCGACACGGCGGACTGGAAACGACGGGGATTACACGTTCTATAATCACGAGGTTATCAGCGCGAAAATGACCCGCCGCATAATGAAGCGGATGAGGTTTTCGAACGAGGAAATATCGAAGGTAAACAACCTTGTCCTCAACCACATGTTCCATTATACCGACGACTGGACCGACGGCGCGGTTCGCCGTTTCATGCGCAAGGTCGGCGTGGAAAACATCGAGGAGCTCTTCATTCTCCGCCAAGCCGACAGGAAGGGAAACGGATCGAGAAACGGGCTTCCCGCCCCGATTCTGCGCCTGCATCGCAGGATCGAGCAGGTCATAAGCGACGACAACGCGATGACGGTCAAGGACCTGGACATCAACGGACATGTGCTGATGGAAGAGCTCGGACTCGTCCCCGGTCCGGAAATCGGCAGGATTCTCAACGCCCTGCTTGAAATGGTGCTCGACGACCCGGCCCTGAACAGAAAAGATCTGCTGCTTGAAAAGGCGCGCGAAATTTCGGGATCGCCCGATTAAACCGCACTCACGATCGCTTCGTCAAGATCGCCGCCGATCGAAAAATCCTTGTCCGTGACGATCCTGTTCTGGTCGCGCATGAACCCCACCCGGTTCGCCTCGTTTTTATTCGCCGCTGAAAGCACCTTGCGGGCGATCCGTATATTGTTGATGCAGTCGCTGTCGGGCCTCTCCTGATATATGCCGATATTCAGCGCAACGCTCAGTATCTCACCGCCCTGACCGGGCCGCAGCTGCAGGCCGTTGACGTCCTTCCTCACCGCAGATAGCCTGTCTACGGCCGAAGACAGAGATAGCCTGTTCAGATACCCCAGAAGCATGCCGGAATCATATCTCATGACAACATCATTTTCATCCCGTCCTTCCTGATGAAGCCGGCCTGCGACCGCCCTCGATACTTCACGGATGACCCGATCGCCGAAATCATGGCCCCAGAGATTATTGAGTCTGGCGAGGCCGTCAATTTCGACGATAAATACGTACCTCGGCCAGTCAAACCGGAACTTCATCGAGCTGTCGTACAGCTTGCGGGAAACACGCTCCAGCAGATACCGGTAGTTGACAAGCCCCGTCAGCGGGTCCCGGTATTGCGCGCTCTCCTCATCCGACAATTCGACCGGAAGAGGAAGGGCCGTTCCCCCCGATGCCGCCGTCCCCCCTCCCTGTTCCGCCGGCCGCAGCGAATCCAGTTCTTTTCGTATGGATTCGATTCCCTCGTGGTTGAGCTCGTCCGAAAGGCAGAAGGCCACCGAGCATGCGGCTTCGAGAAACTCCGCCAGCGTAATCCCTTCCTTTTTCATGAACGTCCGCAGCCTTGAGTGTTCTTTTTCCATGATCACCGCACCGGTGAAAAAATCATAGTTCGCGGTGACGTCCGACTGGATGAGCATCTTGTTTTCATGATACTTTCTGATTATGTCGTTCATGGCGAGCGCGAGATGGTAGCTCGCTCCCGAGACTTTTTTCAGTATGGTCTGCGCGAGCGCCATCCGGGAATCATAGGAGGCTTTCGGGATATCGAGCCTCGTAAGGGAGAAAATGAGCTGTTTTGCCGTGCTGTTTTCGGGGAGCTGAAGGGAGACGAAATCCCTTTCTTTCGTTCCGATGATCTCGAAATCCATCAGGTTGAAGCTCCTTGCGACATTTATCAGGTGTGCGTTCCTTTCAAAAAAATCCGGATAATCCTTGTTGTCATACACCGGAACAAAGCTCTGCGACGAGAGAGGCTCGAGGAAAAACCGGATATAGCCTTCCAGTATTCTTTTTATCCTGGCCATGGGCCTGCTCTCGTTTTCCTGTTTCAACTGCTGTGCGTTGAGCTTCGAATCATGGCGCGCGAGCAGGTCCGAAAGGGCCGCGCCCTGGGGCAGATATCGGTTGACTATCCGGTCAAGCTCGGCGAACCTGTTTGACTCACGTTCGTCCGGCGCCGCGGTTTCCTGTTTGCTCTGGCTTAAAAGCTTCACTGCTGCGGGGGTCAGCTTTTTCCCGGAACCGTCGATCGCACAGTCGATCCCGTTGAGATACATGATCTGGTTAGCAGTCCTGACCACGACGCCGGCCTGACAGGTATAATACGACAGAAGGACACCGAGGATGGTCTTCGTAATCCGATCATATTCCGAAAGCTTGACCTGCTTTGAATTGTAAACCGGTGCGCCCATAAATTCGTAGTACGCCCCCCAGAACCCGTGAGGGGCCTTGTCTTTTTTGAAAGCCTTTTTAAAACCCTGCTCAATCAGCTGGGAATTTTGCAGCATGGTCATGTATATCTCGGTGAAAGCGTCGATACGCGCCGAAATCTCATCCGAAGAATACGATTCCGACGGGGGGATTTCGATAATCTGCCTGAGGACGCCGCGCATGCGCAGGAAGAGCTCTATCGAATTGTATTCAAGGATGCTCAGTAAAAAATATTCTCTGTCAAGCAGCGGGCCGATCCCCTTGATGACGGATCCCAGAAGTTCGCTGCACCGTTTTTGAATAAGGACGAGAGAGGAATCTTTCAGCCTGTGAGTAAAAAGGGTGATGGTGCCGTAATCCAGCGCCCATTTGGTCACCCTTAGCCAATCGATAATCTTCAGAGGGGAATAACTGAGCTCCCTGATCTCGCTTTCCCTGGCCTGGCTTTCCCTGCGGGCGAGTATGTCGGCCTGGGCCCTGATTTTGATGTGGTGGATCACATCCTCGATTCTTGTTTTTGACACCGCCGGTGAAAGATTGGAGCCCGATATCGTCGTTATTTCGGCCTGCTCCTCATCAGTAAGCCCGATATTGTTTGCGACCAGGAAGGCGTTCAGGTCCCTGATCAAAGCGCCGATTTCAGCAAAAGCCTTTTGGTCCTCGCCGCTTTTCTGGCATCCCTGCAGGTTGTCCAGCATACGGTTGAAACGGGAGATATCCCTCATGTGCTCCGAAGAATACGGAGCGATATCGGAGAAATAATCTTTCAGATAATAGTTGATTGGAGCCGCCGGCTTGTTCTTATTTTTCATTCTCTGAGGGTTTTCTTCCTGAAGTTTTTGATATATAATGATTTACAGATTAAATATAATACCTGAAACAGGGTTTGTTATACAATTAAATGTATTCAAAAACGCAATATTTACGAAAAATATGGAATTCGGGCGTCACACCCGACGATACCTTCTTTAAGGATATGGCGCAATGAAAGAAAAAGAGCCTTCAATCGAAAAAAAACCCCTTCTTTTCTCAATCGTTGACCGGTTTTCCATCCTGAAGAAACTGGTCAGGCTCGGAGGGATCCGCTTCAAATGGGGAACGGTTATATTCTTCACCATTCTGATCATAATATTCGTTTTCAGCTCCATATTCATGTTCATGTCGACACGCGCGCTGCTTGCCGCGAACGACAAGCTCTGCCAGACCATCGCAGGGAACATATCTTCAACCGAACCGATACTGACCGGCGAAAAAAAACCCTTCAAGCGCTCGCTGATTTTACAGGACGTGGTGACCAGCCTTTATAAAAGCGACATCAACGGACTCAGGCACGCCGCGGTCTACGATCTGGACGGCAAGCTGACCGAAATGGCCGGCACCTACGCCGCCCACAGCGACAGCTCCAGGCGCGGCAGATGGATTCCCCGGATGACCTACGTTGAAATCCAGAACGTCAAGTCGTTCGAGAAAGCCCGGATTATTCTGACTGAAGAAAGCGGCAGGGCCGTTCCCTGCTACCGCTACCGCATGCCCTTTACTTTCTTCAGCGTACCGGTCGGCGTGATCGAGATCGTGTTCACTGAGGAATCAATTCTCGAGCCGGTGAGAAAAACCGCCGTGTACATCATGATATTCAGCGCCGTGACCATGGTCATGGGGATATACTTGTCCACCAGGATTTCCGGCGGCATGGTCAAGCCCATCCGCAAGCTCACCCGGGGCATGCACCGCGTGAGGAACGGAGACCTCGACACCGAAATAAACATCTACCGTCACGACGAAGTGGGAGACCTGAGCATCGAGTTCAACAACATGACCGCCCACCTGAAAGAAAAGCTGATCATGCAGAAATTCGTGTCCGATTCGACCATTTCCATGATTAAAGAGAAGTCGAAGACCAGGAAAAAGGACGAGCTCGATCTCGGCGGAACGAGACAGAACCTGGTCTTTCTTTTTTCCGACGTCAGGGGATTCACCGCAATGTCAGAGAAAATGGAGCCCGAGGAAGTCGTGGCGATCCTCAACGAATACCTGGACCTTCAGGCCCAGATCATCAAAAAGCACGCCGGAGACATAGACAAATTCGTAGGCGACGAGATCATGGCGGTTTTCAGCGGCGACGACCGGGCCGACAGGGCTCTGCGGGCCTCACTCGAAATAATCAGGGCCATCAAGCTGCTCAACGACGAGAGAAGCGAACGTGGAGATGTCACGGTCGATGTCGGCATAGGGCTGAACATGGGGGATGTCGTTCACGGAAGGATGGGCTCGCGCGACAGGATGGACCATACCTCGATCGGCGATGCCGTCAACCTCGCGGCGCGGTTGTGTTCGAACGCAGACCGCGGCGAGATACTTGCTTCTGCAGAGCTCATGGCGCAAGCCGAAAAAACCAGGTACAGGGTCAAGAAGCTCGACCCCATTTCTGTCAAGGGAAAAGAAAAGCCTGTAGCGATATATTCGGTCAAGGGCATAAAGGCCGGCTGATAAACCGGGGCGCCCTTGCGGGCGCCTCCTCCATTACTCGTACACTTTCTCCTCGGCCTGGTCCGCGTTGCGGGCATCGTCCTCGACATCGCGTACGTTCTCTTTACAAAGCACTTTAAGGTATTCCTTGTACCATTCGTTCTGGATTATCAGCTGCATGATTTCGTTGCTGCCCACCCATATCATCGAAAGCCGAATATCCCTGACGATCCTTTCGAGCGGGAAAACGTCGGTGTAGCCGATCCCGCCTACAGCCTGCATGCACTTGTTCGCAACGTCCCAGGCGGTCTCGGTCACGAATTTTTTGCTCTCCGAAACCATTCTCCGGACCCTGCCCGGATGCACCGTTCCCGAATCCACGGCGCGCGCCGTGGAGTACACGAGAGCCCTTGCCGCGTCAAGCTGCATGACGCAGTCGGCGACCTTGAATCCGACGCCCTGGAAGTTCATTATCGGCTGGCCGAACGCCTTGCGGCGCGAGGTATATCGTGTGGCGATTTCGATGGCGGGCCTTACCGACCCGATGGTCATCGCGGCGGTACCGAGCCTCTCGGGTACCATCATCCTCATAAAGACGTCGAAACCACCGTTTATGCCGTTCAGCGCATAGCGCTCCGGGACGCGCGCCTCGTTGAGTATCAGCCTGCCGGCTCCCCCGCCCCTGACGCCCATCAGGTTGTATATGTATTTCGTTTCGACCCCTTTCCCCCTGGGGACCATGAAGGCCGTCATCCGCTCGTGGGGCGCCCCCGCAGGATTTGTAACCGCGTACACAAGAAACCAGTCGGCGCCCTCCGCCCCAACGATGAAACGCTTCTGCCCGGTGATGACCCAGTCGCCTCCATCCTTGCGGGCCTTTGTCGTGGCGCCGAAAAAATCCGACCCGCCCCTGGGCTCGGTGAGCCCCTCGGCCGCGAAAACGTCGCCTTTGAGCAGCGGAACGACCACGGCCTGTTTGAGCTCTTCATTGCCGAACTCGGTCACGGCCTCGCATACGATGTCGGCGCCCACTCCCCACAGGCAGGCAAGCGAGTAGCTGGCAACGCCTATTTCCTCGGCCACGATCGTGTCATCGACCCATCCCAGGCCGCGGCCCCCGTATTTTTTGTCGATGCGTATTCCCAGCAGGTTCCGTCTCCCGCATTCCTTGAGGTACTCGTGGGGAAACTGGATTTTCTCGGCGTCCATGTCGAGGATCATCTGCCTGGGCACCCATTTCGTGAAATCCCGCGCCTCGTCGCGCAGCTTCTTCTGTTCTTCGGTCATGATAAAATCAAACATGTTTCATCTCCTCATCTCAACTCTTTGAGTCTTTTTTTCAGCAGGGCCTTCAGGTTCTTCAGGTCCTGCTCGAGCAGGGAAAGCTCCCTGCGATGGTCTTCTATTTCATCGAACTTGGCCTCAATATGCGCCAGGCTGATTTCGATCTGCTTTTTCTCGTCCATGCCCGAGCCCGCCTTGCCTATCATCTCCGCGATCTCGTCAAGGGACGCGCCGAAGCGCTTCCCCCTTATTATGAGCTTTAGACGGGCCCTGTCCTTCCTTGTGTATACGCGCTGGTTCCCCGCGGTCCTTTTGGGCGAAATGAGGCCCTTGTCCTCGTAGAACCTTATCGTTGAGGGGCTTATTTCAAGCTGGGCGGCAAGGTCTGATATGCTGAAATATTCCTCGGTCCCGGTTTTATCTGTCGTTCCGGTCATTGACTTCACATCTTAAAGTTAAAGTTAACTTTAAGTATCATCTGCGTCAACCTTTTTTTACGGATTTAAAAAGTATTCTCCGCCCGGGCCTCGGCCTGGTGGCTCATGACCCTGTTTTCGACGAACTGGACCTGGTATCTCGCCGAAATCCTCAGGCGCCGGTATGTGATGCCGGCCTGGACTGCCGCGACATGCGAGTCATCTCTTATGAAAAGTCCGGGGGAAACCGCGTCCCTGACAGGCAGAACGCGCGCATAGATGAGGTTTTTGCCGTCGATAAAATACGGCGAATAATAAACCGAGGCCCTGAATATCCTGCGCGCAGAAAAATCAAGCTTCACCGGGCATGATCCGGAATGCTCTCCGCCCCTGGACTGGTAGACCCCCGAAACGGTAAATGAAAAAACATCGTTCACCGTGAATTTTAAGCCGATTTTGGCCTGCAGTTTTTTTTCCTGGCCAGTGCCGTCCTCCTCGACCCTGCCCCCCCTTAAACTCAGTTCGGCTTTTCTATTGCGCTTCCACCTGAAAAAAACCTGCTCGCGCCTTACGCTCCGGGGAAGACGCTCGCCCTGTGCCGGCCGGTTTTCCTTTTCCGACGAGCAGCTGAAACCGGCACTGAATCCCCTTGCTGGCCTCACCGTGAACCCGCACTGCCAGGTGGTCCCGGCCGCTATTGAAGGCGAGCCGTGAAGGGAAAAATACGAAGTCCCGCACCAGGTCGCGTTGAAAAAAACATCAAGGCTCCGATGCGTTATCTTCGCCCCGGCGACCACTGCCGGCGAGCCCGCCTTTGTTTTACCGGTGCTGTCGGCAAAAGGCGCGTCAATCTCAGCAAAGATCCGGATATAGTCGTCACGGTACTGGGCGAACACTCCCAGCGCGTAATAGCGGATAATTTCATTGAGCGGGCCCTCTGACGGCGCGATCGGGACCGGCCGCCGGTCCTCGTTTTGCGTACCGGAATAAATGAAATACGCCTGTATAAAAAAATTCTTCAATGCTGCGGACCCGAAAATCCCGGCATCGGCCAGATATACCGGTTCATAGCGGACGTTTTTCCTGTCCAGATGCCCCGCGAGCGTCCGATATCTGACCGGGTCTTTGTCCCGGTAATCGTATGTGATATAGCGCTCGCGGTATGAAAAAAAGGGCGCACAGGATATATTGATCCCGGCGATCTCCCGGGAATACTTCGCCAGGCCGCCGTAAAACGCCGATGAAGGGTTGCCGGTAAGGCACGGACGATAAAAATCCCTCCCGGCGGCAATTTTTCTGAGAGAAAAAGGATCGGATTCCCTGCCGTCGTTCATCCCCATGACAAGCCCGGTGCCGAACGACAGATAATAATGGCCTGCATAAATCTCACCGCCGGGAATCAACCCCGCAGAGTTGAAATTCCATGTCCACCGGTGCAGGTCGCTTTCCTGGACATACAGGTGGGAGAAAGCAAGGGAGGTTTTTCCGGAAAGATCGAGGGCCGCCATGTCCCTGACGAAATGTTTTTTCTCTCCGGAATATTCCAGGGCGTCATACCGATATTCTCCCCCGATAGTCAGCCCTGCGGTGCCGTCGTTCCCTCCCGATGGATGAGCCGCAGCCGACATTAAAATCATCAGCGCGAGAAGTATCGGGCGCATAATCCCGCCGTTTCCTTTCTTTTTTCTTCGGAGAGTGTTTTGTCTGATTCAAGATATGCGGGGATTTCGTCTTTGCGTCCCGAAAAAATCATGCGCACGAGCTCAAGCGCGCTCTCGGGGCCAACTCCGATTTCCAGAAGCGAAGCGAACAGCTCGTTTTTCCCCCGGTTCGTGCGCCCGGACCTGCCTTGATAAGAACTTTTCTTTTCCTCTTCGAGACCGTATGCGCAGTCGAGCATGCGGTCAATCTCGGCGCCGGTCATCCCTATCTGCGACAGGGACTTTCTCGTGAGCGCGCCGAAAATCTCGCGGTATTTCATGATCCGGGATACCATGACATCAGACAGGCCGGGCAGACCCGCGATATCTTCTGCTGCGCACGCGTTGATGTCGATTTTTTCAGTGCAGGCCGGCTTTGACGGAAGTATTCCCTGCCAGCTCACCGGCCTGACTTCCATCGGAGCAAGCGAACATGTCAGCGATATGGAATGGGTGAAACCGAGATAGGTATGATACCTGATCCCGTAGGAGGCTGACACATATTTGTATATCACGCTCACCGCAGCCGCGTATGACGACGTCTCCAGGGAATATCCCGCCGAGAAGCTGCAATACCTGATAAGGTCCGCGGACACTGATATCGTATTCACGTACCCGAAGGCCGTGCTGTTGATGTTCCAGTTGATCTCGATGCCCTCGAGGGGGATTACAGAGGCGCCCAGCGACCATTCCGGAAACTGGATGTCGGCGTTGGGCCCGATCCAGTACGACATGATGTTTTCATGCAGGAACGCCACGTTCAGCCATTCGATGGGCCGTATCAATATTCCAGCCCTCAAGGTGCCCAGGTGCTTCGTCATATCGATCGGGCCGCATCGGGCGTCGAGGTTCAGGTACTGTGCGCCGATGCCGATCGCGATATATTTCACCGGAAGGATTCCGGCATCGGCCCCGCATGCGTTTTCGCTGTAACCCTCTATTCCTGTCCTGCCCCAGAACAGGCGGGCTCCCCACATGCCGCTTCCATGGCCCATCCTCACGCTCGTGCTGTACAGGCCGTCGAAAGTGTATGGATTCGAACCCGACAGTGCGAGATATGAATTTTTCACCAGAGGAAGGGCCGCGGGATTGCACAGCGTTTCAGGCGTCGCGACATGCACCGACGCACGCGGATACGGGAACAGCATCAGCGGAGAAAACTCCCTGCACTCGAACGCGCAAATATTCGCCTGGAGCGCGGCGAAAAGAATAAAAACGGCCGCCGTCATTTGTCCACCACCAGGTAAACGGTCTCTGTGTGGGTCGCTCCTCCCTTGAGCGCCGAGGCGTCGATGCTGCAGAGATACAACCCGGCAGGGCAGTCATTTTTCTTGAATACGCCATTGAGCTCGATCAAATAATTCCCCGGAGATACCTCGCGCTCGAGCCCTGACCGGTGAAGGCAAACGCCGCTCAGGGAGAAAACCCTGAACCTGAGCGAGCAAGCCTTATAGATAAAAACCGGGACCGAGCATTTTTTCAAGCCGATCAGTTTCCGGGTTACCGGAACTTTTTTTCTGAGAGTTTTAAAAATATTTCCGCTTTTTTTTCCGGCTGAAATAATATTCGTTTTTCCCGGGGTGATGAAAGGGGTTACGGCAAAATCTTTTTCGCTGTTCGTGTCGGCTGACGAAATGCGCGAGATGCTTTTCCGCGCGTCGAGCCCGCTCCCGCTGATAAATACTGCGCAGTCCGGATAAGGCATACCGGCGCAGCTTTCCCACTGCCCTGAGGCCCGTGCAGAGGCTACATACTGGCCTATTGATTCGTTCGGAGAGGAATCCCTGTTGGAATAGACGAGAAAATCGACGATTCCCCCGTTCGAGGGGTCGTCATCGGAATCGATAGCCACCACGCCGTCGCTGTTCCACAGACTCCCGTAATAATTGTTGCAATAAACGTCGAGGCGGCCGTTTTTGTCCGTGTCTCCGGTAAGGTCCGTTTCATCGGGGATTGAAG
>JAKLIV010000229.1 GCA_022709405.1 Spirochaetota bacterium | reverse complement strand
GGCATTTCGTCGTGCTGCCGGTCGATTGCATTTACGGTATCGTCGCGCCGTTCACGCCCCATGCGGGCATCGAGATACGAAAGCTTTCAGGCCACGATGATCATGAAATCGAGCGCCTCGTTTCGTCATTCAAGATGCTCGACATGGTCGCCGACATAGGCAAGCTCGAATTCGATTTTCTCCATAGAATATGGCCCGGGGAGATCGTCGTCCGGCTCAGGCAGCAGGGGGGCACGAACAGGACTGTCCCTGTAAGAATGCCCAGGACGCTTTTCATGCAGGAGCTCATCGCGGGCATGGATTCTCCGCTCTTTTTCACCCCCGCGTGCGGGCAGGGCGGGGGGCACGTCTACAAAAAAGCCGACATCATTTCGCGGTTCAAGACGAAATCGGACTACATCGTTCTCGTGGGAGAGTTCTGCAAGGAGCACAACGAGCCTTCGGTCGTCGATATCAGCAGCGGCACTCTCTCGATCGTCAACGAGGGACGGATTTCAGCCGAGGAGATCAAGTCGCTGTATTTTCTCGGCAAGGACGATATCACCCCCTGAAACCATGCTGCCAGCAATGACTGATCCGTACAGTGGAATTCGCGGCGCGGTCAGGGCGCTATCGCTCGCCGCGGCCGTAATTTTTTCATCAGCCTCGACAACGGGCGGCGAGTGGATCGTCAGGAGCACGCCCCTTTTCGACGTCTATTGCCCTGCCGATTCGGCCTTCAATATCGATGCTTCCATGAAAACGATCGAAAAGGCCTATGCGCGCAGTTCCGACATTTTTCGCCATCAATCCGACACCGTCATAAGGATCGTCCTGAACCGCGATCAGGCGTCCTCGTCGCCGGAACCGTTCGCGGTCTCTGGCGGGGGAGGATACTATCAACCAGCGGTCGCGGGAGTCGCCGAAATCCCGTTCTGTCACGATGAGGACTTGTTTTTCAGGGCGTGCGTGCATGAACTGAGCAGGGCTCTCCTGGCCGAGTATTTCGGGGCCCGCGCCCCGGGCCTCGGCTGGTTCATCGACGGGGCCGCATGGTACGCGGCCCTTGATTTCGACGAAGAAGCCGCATCGGCCGCCTGCCCGGACAAGATAGAGCACAATGCGGACTTGCTGAAGCGGATTCCGGCCCTGCGCGGGTATGTCGGACGCCGGGCAGTGCAGGCGTTCCTGGCTTTTCTCGAGTCATCGCAGGGGCCCGATGCGGCGAGGATGCTCGCCGAAGGACTCAGGGAGGGCGGCGGTTTTTCGGAAGCGGTGCGCGCCGTTACCGGTCTGTCCGGGAAAGAAAGCTCGGCACGCTTTTTGAATTTTGTTGACGCTCGACGGCGGGCCGGTTGCGGGCAGGCCGACAATCCGTCCAGGCGTAACGTCGGTTACGGAGAGGGTCAGGCATTCATCCTGCTGCCCCTTTATGCGGATGCGCATGGCAAAATGATCTGCATGGCGAGAGGTTTCGAATCATGGTCGTTATGTGTTTACCCGGGTGACGCCGGCGGATTCAAGTCTCCTGCCGGCGGCCGGATGGATGAGTTTTATTCTGCAGCGGCCTTTGTCAACAGGCGCGCAGCGGTATCACAGGACGGCTCGATTTACACTTATGTGTCCCGGACCGGTTCCGGCGAAACGGTTTTCATCGGGGATTGCGGAACCGGGGCTCTGATTGCCCGGAAAACCATGCCGTTCAGGGCGGTCTACGATCCGGAGCTGTCCCCGGACGGCGGCATGCTGGTCTTTTCCGGATTCACCGGCCGCCGTTCGGAACTGTACCTGTACCGCTGGAGGGAAGACCGAATCGAGCAGCTGACCTCGACTCCAGCCGTTAGGCGTTTCCCTTCATTCAATGCCGACGGCGCCTCGCTTCTTTATTCGCGAAGGGAGATCACCCGCAAGGGGATCTCGAGGTACTGCATCTTCACGGTCGGTCTCGACGGTAAGCCTGAAGTCCCGGTCCACGCGGACGGCCGCGACGATCTTCACCCCCGCATGTCCGGGAACGGTAAAAAAATCGTTTTCACCTCTATCGAGAACGGAGCAAGCTGTATTAAATCGTTCGATACCGATACCGGCGCGGAAGAAACCGTTAAGGGCGCCGCAGGCGCTGTATTCCCCCTGTTCACTCCGGGAGGGGACATCGTCTATTCTCAGTATCGCGATGGCGTTTTCCGTATCTTCGGCAGGTGAATTTATTGCGCCTCAGAGTGAAATAATCCTAATTATTGCACTTTTAACACTTGACTTTACCGAATAGTATAGGGAAGTTATTTTTTCATCGGAGAGCACCATGGCGCGAAAAGGCGATTTTAACAGAAAAACCAGGGAAACCGACATTGTCATTTCCATCATATTGGATTCAACCGCCGAATCGAAGGTCGATACCGGGGTTCCCTTCTTCGATCACATGATTTCGACCATGGCGAGGCATGCAAGGGTCTGTCTGTCCGTTACATGCCTGGGAGACACGCACATCGACGACCACCATACCGTCGAAGATATCGGCATATCAATGGGCCAGGCCGTGAAAAAGGCCCTCGGAGACCGGAGCGGAATAACCAGGTTCGGAAGCGCCATCGTTCCGATGGATGACGCCCTTGCTCTGGCTGCGATCGATATATCCGGCCGTTCGTACTTCGATTATACCGGGGAGCCTCTTCGGGGTTATGTCGGCAAATACAGCGAAGAACTCACGCTTGAATTCTTCAGGGCCTTTGCCGACAACGCGGGCATGAACCTCCATGTGAGCCTGATACACGGGGGCAACCGCCACCACATGCATGAATCCATCTTCAAGGCGGTTGCGCGGGCGCTCCATCAGGCGATGAAGATCGACGAAACGCTCAGCGGGACCGTGCCGTCCGAGAAAGGGACCATTTCATGATTACGGTCATCGATTACGGGATGGGCAATATCCGTTCTGTCGTCAAGGCTCTGGAATTGTATACTCCCGAAGTCAGGGTCTCGAGCGATCCTTCGTCTATAGCGGATTCGAAGGCCCTGGTGATGCCGGGCGACGGCGCATTCGGCATGGCAATGGAGCATCTCGATTCATACGGCTGGACTTCTCCCCTGAAGGAATTCATCCATGGCGGCGGTTTTTTTCTGGGTATATGCCTGGGATTTCAGCTCCTTTTTTCGACCAGCGAGGAATTCGGCCACTACCGGGGGCTCGATATAATACCCGGCCGGGTGGTCCGCTTTCCCCATGGCGATCTCAAGGTTCCGCACATGGGATGGAACGACGTGAAGATCAAGCACGATTCCCCTTTTCTCGACGGGGTCGGCGAGAACAGTTATTATTATTTCATACATTCTTTTTATCCTGAAATGGTTGACAGGGACTGGATTGTAGGCGAGGTTTCATACGGGATCGATTTTCCCTGCATCGTCGGGAAAAACAACCTGATCGCGACCCAGTTCCATCCCGAAAAAAGCCACAATGCCGGCCTGAAAATCGTCAGGAATTTCGTCGGCAGAGTGTATAATTGAATATGTACCCTGAAGCTCAAGCGGCGGGCCCGAATACCGGCCGCCGGAAAGGTGACTGAGATGATCGTGATACCGGCGATAGACATACGCAACGGCAAGTGTGTCCGCCTCATCCAGGGGGATCCCGGCAGGGAGACCGTGTATGCTGACGACCCGGTAAAACAGGCGATCAAGTTTCAGGATGAAGGCGCCGAGCTCATCCATGTCGTTGACCTCGACGGGGCCTTCTCTGGCCGGCCTGTCAACCGCGAGGTCGTGGCCGCGATCGCCGGCGCCGTCGATGTTCCCATAGAGATCGGGGGCGGTGTACGAAACCGCGAAACCGTCGAGCATTACCTGTCGTGCGGCATCGAGAGGATCATCATGGGCACCGCCATTTTATCCGATGATTTCAAGGAGATTGTCGGCCGGTTTTCGCGATATCTGGTGGCCGGCATCGACGCCAGGGACTCGATGGTCGCAGTGAAAGGCTGGAAGGAAGTGTCCTCTGCGCGCGTCATGGACGTGATCGGCGAGGTCATGAACAGAGGCGTGAACGACGTCATTTATACAGACATTTCAACCGACGGGATGCTCACCGGACCCAACTTTGCGGCGGTCGAGTCGATCCTTGCAGAATTTCAGGGCCTCAGGCTCGTCGCATCGGGAGGGGTCTCGAGCGCAGAAGACATTTACAGGCTGGACGGGTATTCGGGACAGGGCCTCTGGGGATGTATCGTGGGCAAGGCGATCTATGACGGCAGGGTCGACCTGCCCGGGACGATCAGGACGTTGAAAAGCAGGCGGCAGTATGGATGATTCTGTCAGGAAAGACCTTGATTTCAAGCTTCCTGTTGAAATCGAGCAGTATGAGAGAAAGATCTACGATCTCAAACAGCTGATCGAGATAAGCAAGGGCCTGAACTCGACCCTTGACTACAACACGCTCATCGATTCGATACTTCTTACCTGCATGGGCCAGATGCAGCTTATCAAGGCCGGGATTTTTCTCAAAAAGAGCCTGGGCGCCGATTGTTTTTCCCTGCACCGCAATTACAAGGGATTCGACGTGGACCATACCCGGGATCACGACCTTTTCAGGACTTCGGAGATAATCAGGTATATCGAGCATGAGTTCAGGTGCTATGAAATGCCCGAGCTTTCCGAGAAGTTTCAGAACGATCCCTCGATGGATGTGATCAGGACGCTCGATCCCTGCCTGGTGGTGCCGTTGATGTGCAAGGGCGAGATCAACGGGATCATCATCGTCGGCGGAAGGATCAACGAAGAAACTTTCTCCGAATCCGAGAAGGAGTACCTTGTCAATATAGCCTCTCTCGCCGGGATCGCCATCCACAATTCGTCGCTTTACGAGATGGCCACGACCGACATGATGACCGGCCTTAAAATCCACCATTATTTTCAGACGATATTAATAGAAGAATTCGAAAGGGCGATGAAATACCACCGGCCGCTTTCCCTGATCATGGCCGATATCGACAATTTCAAGCTGTTCAACGATACGTACGGCCACAGCGCGGGCGATATCGTGATCAAGAACGTGGCCCGGCTCATCAAGGAAAGCGTGCGCCAGATCGACATCGCCTCGAGGTACGGCGGCGAGGAATTCGCGGTGATCCTTCCCAGAACCGACATCAACGAAGCCCTGATCGTCGCCGAAAGGA
>JAKLIV010000228.1 GCA_022709405.1 Spirochaetota bacterium | reverse complement strand
AGGGGTCGGATCTGCGTTACGACCGCTCGTACTGCGGCGTGTCGCTCGCTTCGGTCGCGAAAGACGGCGCGGTGATCCAGCCTTTCCACGAATCGGTTTCGGGCTGCGGCGGGTTTGAGATCGTTCTTGGCCGTGAGGAGCTTGCCGAGAGGGTCGTCAGGACCGCGGTGGACCTTTTAAGCGCCGAGTCGGCTCCGGGCGGGACGCACCGTGTCATCGCCGACCCGAAACTGGCCGGGGTCTTCATCCACGAGGCCTTCGGCCATCTTTCAGAGGCCGATTTCGTTCATGAAAACCCTCAGATGAAGAAGATAATGGTTCTGGGAAGAAAGTTCGGTCCCGAATCCCTCAACGTTTATGACGACGGGTCAGTCATGTCTCTGCCGGGATTCATTCCCTTCGATGACGAGGGCGTGATGCCGGGAAAGACCACACTGATTGAAAAAGGGGTGCTGGCCGGCAGGCTCCACTCGCGCGAGACCGCGGAGAAAATGGGCGAGGGGCTCACCGGCAACGGCAGGGCCCTCAACGTCATGCGCCAGCCGATCGTGCGCATGACCAATACCTATATCGAGCGCGGAGAGCGGAAGCCGGAAGAGCTCTTTGAATCCATAGGAGACGGCATCTACGCGGTTGACGTGATAGGAGGGCAGACGAACCTCGAGATGTTCACTTTCACCTCGGGTTACGGTTTCGCGCTCAGGAACGGGAAAAAGGGCAGGATGTACAAGGACATAGTCCTGTCGGGCAATGTATTCCACACGCTGAACAATATCGGGATGATCGCCGACGACCTCAGGATGTTCGGAGGGCTCGGCGGATGCGGCAAGGGAGGGCAGGGCCCGCTTCCGGTTTCGTTCGGCGGCCCCCATATCCTGATAAATGACGTGCTGATAGGCGGCAGATGATGATCGCGGACGTTTTGAACCAACTGAAGGGAAGGTGCCGCTGGTTTGACGTGATAGAGACTTTCGGAACGACGGTTCCTGTCGTCTTCAAGAACAACAGGCTGCACTCGGTTCAGGAAAAGGAGAACAGCGGATTCGGAATCAGGGTCAATATCGGGAACAGGACGGGATTTTCATACACGAACGCGACCGGCGGCATGCCGGCCGCCGCTGACCGGGCCGTGAGCATGGCCCGGTACGGGGATGAAGAGCTTTTTGATCTGCCGGGACAAGTTCCGGAGTGGGCCGGGCGGTATTATGATGAAGCGATCGATAGCTTCAGCGTGGACGCCGAAATCGGCCTCGCCGAATCCGCCATCGGACGGATCCTCTCGGCGTTACCCGGGGCCTCGGTCGACGTGAGCGTCAGCAGGTCGACCGGGGGGATGCGCCTCGTCAACTCGAACGGATTGGACGGGTCCTATGCAAGCTCACTTTATTCCGCCGGCATATCGCTCACATGGGTCATCGACGGCGGGTCCAAGGTCGATATCTGGGAAGGCGTTTCCGCCCGAAGGCCGGTCGACTACTCGGCCCTCGCTGAAAAAATTGTCGGCCGCGCCGGAATGGCCCGGTTAGAAAGAAAGTGCCCTGCGGGTAAAATGCCGGTGATCTTCACCCCAAAGGCGTCCTCGAGGATACTGGGAATCGTGGCATCAGGCCTCAATGCGAAATCCGTATGGAAGGGGATTTCTCCGTTTGCCGGTAAAAAGGGAGAGCGCCTGTTCAACGAAAATTTTTCCCTGTACGACGATCCGGGTCTTGACGGCTCACCCTATAATTATCCTTTCGACGACGAGGGAGTCGTTGCGGCGAGAAAGGCCCTGATCGAGCGGGGAAGGATCGTGAATTTCGTCACCGACCTCAAGCACGCCCATAAGCTGGGCATTCCCGCCATGGGCAACGGTTCGCGGGGATATTCATCCCTGCCCGCCCCGTCGTTCAGCAATACGTCGATCGATCCCGGGGAGGACGAGATCGGCTGCATCATGAAATCCATCGACAGGGGAATTCTCGTCGACCAGTTTATCGGACTGGGGCAGTCGAACACCCTGACGGGGGATTTTTCGGCGAACCTCGACCTGGCATTCCTTGTTGAAAAGGGAGAAATAACCGGCAGGGTGAAGGACTGCATGCTCGCCGACAATCTTTTCAGGCTCCTCGAGGGCGATATGGCCATGAGCCGGGACCGTGAAATGATCGGCTCGTCATTCATGCCGTACATCTTTTTCCCCTCGGTAAACTATACCTGCTGACGGAAGAAATGCGGCCGGCGCCTGAGTCGCTGCCTTAAAGCGAGTAAATCATTTCGGATGTGAGACTGAAAAGAGGATTCCTTGCCAGATCCCTGCTCTTTTTTCCGCTTTTCAGTTCATAATCAGCCCGCGCTATCAAGGGGAAAACTTTTCTTATTCGCGCTCGATCGTAGGCCCTTGTCATTTTCCAGAAGAGATCACGCTTTCTCTGGTAAACCCCGCAATGGGTAAGAGCTTCTTCCGTCGATTTTCCCTCTTCCGTGGCCGAAAAGAAAAGTTCTATCTTTTCACACTGTTTGAGTATCATGTTCAGGATGAAGAGGTCCTCGGTCCCGGAGGTGATTATCTTTTCGAGAAGTTGCAGGGCTTTTTTATTTCTCACGAAAAGGGCGTCGATAAACTCGAAGATGTCCGAATCCCTCTGGTCATGCACCATCGCCCTGAGCGTCTCTTCGTCGATCGTCTTTTTTTCGGACGAGTTTCGGAGCATGTCGATGGCGTCGTCGATTTTTTTTATGTCTTTCCCGGTAAGCTCGATAAGAAGCTCCAGCGTCCGCCTGTCAATCGAGAGGCCGAGCTTGGCGAGGCTCAGGGCGATATAGTGCTCGATGTCTTTATCGAAGTAGCGCCAGAACTGGATAGCCCTTGTTTTTTCCATCATTTTTTTTGTCAGCATATTCGGCGGATTGTTGTTCCGGGTGGTCATGATCAGCGTCATTGACTGCCGGATCGTCTGAAATATTTCGGACATCACCGCATTTGTCGGATCGTCGGGCTTGAGCGCGTCGACATTGTACATTATGCAGGCCCTGGTGGGGTAAAAAATCGACTGTGAAAGAAGGTATTCGGCGGCGGCGGTGAATTCGTTGTTTTCGATATGAAACCTGGAGACGCAGTTGTTTCTCTCCGGGACATTCTCGAAAAGCGCGTCAAGGATCATCGAAATGCATTTTTCCTTTTCGCCTTCCTCCTCGCCCATCAGAAGGTAAACCGGGTCGAGTTTTCCCTTGCCGATGTCTTCTTTCAGGTTTTTGGATGTCTGGTATTTTACCGCTGTCATCTGCTTTTCCCTTTTTCGACCGGCGTCATCAGCTCGGTGTACCATCCGCTGATCGTTTTGGCTCTTATTCTTTCCGCGAGTTCGTCGATTACTTCATCAAAAACCCTCGCCTCGCTGGTGATCGGGGGAACTGTGTCCGAATATTCCATGAAAGACTGGATGCCGGATTCCATGAAAATGACCGAGCCCGACGATGTTCTCGTGAGCTTTATTGATGCCGTGACCCTCATTCTTTTTTTTTCGACCACGCCCAGGCTGTTGAAAGCGATGTTCTGGATTTGGAAGGATGTGATCGTCCCTTCGAGGAAAACGTCGGACTTCTGCCCGCTGTCGACCACGGCGAGCCTTCTGTCCTTTGATATGGATTCGCTGATCCTGATCCGGAGTTTTTCAGGGAGTCCCTCTCTTTCAGTACGGTTTTCGAAGAATGGTATGAAAATCCTGTTCGCATCGCTGGGTATCACCGGCCCGCCGTTGATGTCCCTGAACAGTTTTTCGACTGTGGCCTGTCCGCTTTCGGGATTTTCACCTGTTATGGCCGGGTTCATTAATAACATTGCGAGCGCCGCTGCGAATGATCCGCACAGAATGTTTCGTTTTATCGAGCGCATTCCCATTCTCATTTTTTTCTGGAGCGATTTTTTTTGCTAAATATTTACGGCAGCGTGCCGATCATATAATCAGAAAATCATTTTACACAACGGTCTTCCTTGGAACCAGACTGGGCAGTCATTAAGGTTAGACCTTTTAACAACAAGCGGGATAGGGCACTATCCCGTTTTGTCATGTTCCGCTTCCAATCACTTGACTATTCGTATCGATTCCGTCAAGTCATAAATCCTTTCGATGTACTGCCTGGCGGGCCGGTCCCAGAAATAAGCCGATTTTTCCGCATTGCTCCTGGCTTCCTGAACCGTCTGTTCCGCGCTGCTCTTGAAAAAAGAAGAGGCCCTTGACATCGCGTCATAAAAGGCCCACGGCGTGTAATCCGAAAAGAGAAACCCGTTACCGCTGACGCTTCTATCCGATACGCGGATCGGGAAAACAGTGTCTCTGAGCCCTCCCGTAGCGCGTGCAAGCACCAGACATCCGGCGGCGAAAGCCTCTATCTGCGATATGCCGCCGGGCTCGTGCATCGACGGCATAAGAAAAAGGTCGGCGCTCAGCAGTGGTATGGCTACGTCCTGGAATCCGAAATTAACATCCACGAGACCGCCGTACTGCCGGCCCATGAGATACAGTCCGTGCGCGATCTCTTCGCCTCTCCTGTCGCCCGATGCGACTGCGCCGCCTATTATGCCCTGAAACCCCAGGTGCTTGAATATGCCTTCAGAGGCCTCGAGCAGGAGCTGGAAACCTTTCTGTTCGGAAATGCGGTGTATGAACGCGAAAAGAATCTTGTCGGGATCGACGATGAGCCCGCGCTGATGCTGGATAAGAAGTTTGTTTCTCATTCTCCACACGAGGTGCTTTCTCGCCGGGTCGCTGATCTTTTCGATCGCATCGACCCCGTTCGTGATTTCGGAATAGCGGTCTTTGATTTTTTTTCTGAGAGCCGGGTCGTCTTTGATTTTTTCGAGAAGCCCCGGATAATTGTCCTGTATGAATCCGGAATTGTTGAAGCGCTTTTCTATGTTCTCCCTGAAATCCGATCCTATGGCGTTGCTGATGCCGATGACGTTGTAGAGCAGGTGCTCGAGCCCGTCGCATGCGTACTCGATCTGCCTGGCGTAGCTGGGACTCACGGTGATGACCCTGTCGGCGAACCTGATCCCTGTGGCCATGCAGTTGATCCGCTCGGTGCTGAATGGATCGCAGAACTCCCATGCCCGCTCGCCGGGAATGTTGAAAAGGCTGAAAAGGTCTGCGCCATTCTCGTAGCGGGAATAGGCGTCGAAATACTGCCATCCGCC
>JAKLIV010000227.1 GCA_022709405.1 Spirochaetota bacterium | reverse complement strand
CCGCTATTAATACTTGACTAAATCCGGAACAATAATAATAATCATTACAACCGGGCTTACAAATCCTTCAACCTTTCCAGAGGTAATTCATGATTCTCATAACCGGCTGCACGACATTAATGGGTAAAAAGCTGACTGAACGGCTCCTCAGCGCGGGGAATAAAATCCGATGCCTCGATTTCGAAAAACCTAAAAATTTCACGAAAAACGTCGATTTCATAGAAGGCGACGTTCTCGACATCGTGACAGTGAGAAAGGCGTGCAAGGGAGTCGAGACGATCATCCATATCATGGACCTTCCCTCTCCGGGACATTACTCGCGAAAATACATGAAAAAGCTGAACATAAACGGAACACAGAACCTCCTGACCATAGCCCAGAAAGAAGGCGTTAAGAATTTTTTCTTCATGTCATCCTATGAGGTCTACGGCAGGGCTAAGGCCATTCCGGTGCGCCAGGACGATCCCAAAAAACCGGTGACCCGTTTCGGCAAGGACAAACTCAAGGCCGAAAACATCTGCTGGAAAGAGCTCAAAAAAAACAAGATAGCAATCACCATATTCAGGCCCGCGCTCATAACCGGCCCCGAAACCGACGACCCCACTATGCTCATTACGCTCTTCATGGCCATGGCCATGAGCGAAGCCAACCGCATGTACATTTCAGGCAACGGGGACAACAGGTTCCAGCTCCTCCATCCCGATGATGCGGCGGACGCGGTTTTTGCGGCCTACAAGAGGGGCGGTACGTCGGGGAAAGTGTACAACCTCGGTTCAGACAATGTCCCCACGCAGATGGAGCAGATCATCAAGATCAAGGAGCTGGCCAGGCTCGACTGCGAGATCAGGCACCTTACGCCGGATTTTTCACGGTTCCTGTCCATCGTTTTCAGGCCGTTTAAAATCCGCTATCTCACCCCTGAGCACGTGATGATGCTGACGATCAACATGCTGATGGACTGCCAGATGGCCAAAAAAGACCTGAACTGGGAGCCCAAAAAGGACAATCTCGGCATACTTCTTGAGACGATCGAGTGGTACAAGAAAGAGAAGCTGTAACTGTTCAGAGATTATTCCGGATCATCGCCGCTTTATTTTCAGAAAGGAACCCGCTGCTCAGTACAATCTGGCAAACGAATATCCGTTGACCGAGCCGCTCCAGCATTCCCAGTTCAGACAGGACAACGCGGAAAAATGCGCATCGATATCGAGCCTGCCGTCGACCGGCCCGCCGGCGTTGAGCCTTCCGGTAAAATCATAATCCGAGACCGATCCCAGCGGCCCGGACAGCACGACCGAAATCGTACCGTTGTAAACCGAGCCCGAATCCCCGGTGCAATTGTCGAAGACGATATCGAACCCGGCTTCCCACGAAAAGGCGCCATAAGGGAAAAATCCCCCCCCGCCCAGGCCGATGCATCCCATACTTCCCGAAAGTTCTATGTTGACGCCGGTAGCGCCGGATTCACTATCGGTCGCGTCCAGGCTCACGGTGAAAACGCCGTCGGTCGTATTGATTTCCATGTCGACAATGTCCTCGATACCCTGCCTCGTATCGGCAGCGCTCATGTTCTCGAAGGTGCCCATGTCGTTCACGAGACCGTCGCATCCGGACCCGCAAGCGAGGGACATTAAAATCGCAGCTGTCAGCAATGTCCGTTTCATCGAAGGTTACCCAGCTATGCCAAATATTCGACCGCGCCCATGGCTACATCCAGGAGCGCGGCCTTCATTTTTTCAAGAATTTTTACGGTTTTTTCCATTATTAATCGTGGATTTTCACGCCGTTAACGGCCACCGACCAGTCCACTGAATCCCATTCGCCCATTGCGTCTTCGAGATCGTAAATGATGTCGAGGTCGAACACCTTGTCGGGGATCGAATCCACGGTGAGCTCGCCGGTGACGTGCACCGTGTACACGATGCCGAGTTTCGATCCGGCAATGTCAACCTTGAACTGCCCGGATACCTCGTCGCATTCTTCGAGGTCGACAAGCACCGAAAGGGTCCACCATTTGCCGTTCAGGTAATCCTGGATCGCCTGGGTGACCTGAAGATCGAAATCGACGCCGGTGCTCCATGTCACGCAGCCGTGAGTGCCGTTCAGGGACATCGTATCGAGCAGAGTCCAGGGATTGAGCAGCGCATTTTTGATCAGGTTGAGCAGAGCGTCGATGGACTCGGCGGAGCCCGGGTTGGCGACGAAGGCGTCGAATACGGGTTTGAACGCATCGTTCTCTACCCAGAAGCTGCCGTCCTGCTCGCTCAGGATTTGCAGAATGCTGTCGTTGCTCGCGTCATTGAATTCAGCGGTGACGCTTTCAGCCGAAGGCCTGAAAGCCTGATCGAAAGCCTCGACCGCAGCCATGGATTCCGGGTCGGCACCGCTCGAATCATAGTCGCAGCTTATCAGACCCGGAAGCGCAATCACCAGAAAGGCCAGCATCATTTTTTTTAACATATCGTTACCTCTAATTTTTAGATGATTCAGTAATTACTGCGGGTCTTAACTGTCCCGCATCACAGGTAAGAATGGAAATCCCGCCGGGCGAAGGAAAAAAAACGAAAAAAATCGGAAAATCATTCCGCGTCGAAACGGCAGGTAAGCCCTACATGCACCGTGAGGAAAATCGGGGTGTCGGGGGATTCGAACAGGACCCAGAAAGCGGCCGAAGCCTCGAGAAGGATGTTTTTCACCAGGGGCCGCCCGAAGAGCGCCGCCAGCCTGAGATGAGGATCGATGCCCCAGACAGCGGCGCCTTCTTCCATATCGAAGCCATCGCCCCGGGGATGATGAAACCTGATATACGTGAACCCGAACGCCGCCTGGGGGATGAAATATATCCGCTCGATCACCGGGACCCGGTAACCCAGAAAAAACGAAAAGGGGACGAGCATTCCCGAATCCCGGGAGTTTATGATTCCGGGAGCGTACAGTACGCCAGTGTCGAAGCCTGCGGCGATCCTTCGTAAAGTCTCCGGACCGCGTGTCGCCATCCCGGAGAGCCTGATACCGCAGGTGAATCCCGCACTTGTCCCGATCAGTCGGCCCAGCCGCTCGAAGGGCTGAAACACCGCCAGGTTCGCGTATATATCGACGATAACAGGCCTGGCCGCGGGCGTTGCGGCGCTGCCGGCCCGGGTACTGGTCCCGGCTGACGCATCGAGCATCCCGAGCATCAGCTTCTTCGCAAGCTCTCCTGCGGCGATTTTAGCGCCGTCTTCCGACTCATAATCCGCCGAGCACGAATAGACGATCTTCTCCATCGCAACCGAGACGACCCTGACCTCGACCGAGTAACCGCGCTTCTTAGCTACGTCCCCCAGGATAACGTAGTCGGCCGAAAGCGCCCTGCCCGCGAGCACCGCGCACGAACTGTCCCGGCATGAATAGCGGTTGGCCTCGCGCACCGTGTATTTCTTCTTTATCTGGCCGCGCTCGAGCAGCACGATCTCTTTCCTCTGCAGCAGTTCCATCTCGAGATAGTTGCCCACAAGGGCGGCGTGAGATGCGGATGCGCCCGAGGTCCTGAACTGGAGAACGGCGACGTGGACCGGCTCGGGCTGCGCGCCCGACGCCTTCGCAGGGGCAAGGGCCGATGCCGTGACAACGATGAGAGCCATGGCCGCGGCGCCGGCGAAACGTTTCAGTTGTTCCCCATGAAAAAGCATGGGGCACTATAGAGGGAATCAGAGATTCATGTCAAGATAAACACGACGGGTCAGCGGGGGGATTTCGTCTTCCCTTTCCAGCCGGCGAACTTTTTCACGACCCGCCCGGCCGCCGAATCGCAATCACCCTGCGCGGCGCATTTCTCCTCGGACATGAAAACCGTGCGCGATGTACGGGCGTCGACGATCTTCACGATCATGACCACGGAGCCGGCGCTTTTTTCAACTGCGCCGAAAACGGCCCACCGCGAATTTCCCATACCCGGCCCGGAGGCGAGGCGGGAAAAACCGCGCCCGTATGTATCGTCAAGCGCCTGCCTCAGCGCCTCGGCGCAGGCAACGCCGGCTTTCGCGTCAAGAGAACGGCTGACGAAGGGTCTTATGGTGACCGTCTGGGCGATTTCCTGCGCCGGAGGCGTAGACATGGGCGCATTCATGGCGATGTACGCCCCGGCGCACACCGAGGCCGTAACGGCCGCAGCAGCGGTCATCTTCGCAAGAGGAACCGGGATGCCGGCTTTCTTCACCAGGAAAAAGATCCATGCCGCCAGCGCTGCGATCAGGGCCGGGCGCACGGTTTTTTCGGATATTTTACGGTAGACGAGGTCGTAATCCCCTGCCATACGCGCACGGATTTCGGGCGACAGCGGCGCATCGAGCCCGTATTGGCCCAGCAGCCCCCCGAGCGATCCGTTCTTTTCTATTTTACTCATAAAAGATCTCCCAGCTCCTTGATGCCCTTTTCGTTGAGACGGGCGAGTATCCGCTTTTCAATCCGGCGATACTTGTATTCCGCCTGCCAGCGGGTCAGGTCAAGGTAACGGCCCGCCTCCTTGTAAGAAAACTGATATATGGCGATCAGATCGAAGAGGATTCTTTCCTTTTCATCCTCATAGTTGGCCGGGTCCTCGATCACGTCGCGGATGATGATCCGGTTTTCGGCGAAGGAGTCCTGAGCCGCCAGCCCGGGATCATCCTGGTGGTCATCGATGTCCGCGGCGTCGCTGCGGGCCGTGGCCTTTTTATTGAAATAATTGGTTATTTCAAAACGGGCCGCGGTCATGAGCCAGCTCCTTCTGTCCCGGACCTTTTCAAGATTCCCGTATAGCCTGATAAAAACCTCCTGGCAGATGTCCTCGGCGTCGTCGATACTGCCCACTTTCGAGACAAGATACCCCAGCACCGCGGGATAATGCAGGGCGTAACATTCCCTGAATTCCCGCTCTTTTTTCGATCTGATCATGTACCGGGTCATTGTTCCCTACAGTGTATGAATGAAAATATCGGTGGAAAAAGGAAAAAATCTTCCCATACGGGGCCTGAGCGCTTCAATCCGGCTTCTTTTTTCGAAAAGCCGTGAAGGGGAACAGCAGGACTTTCCTGAGAAACTGCAGAAGCTTGATGACCATGAGAAGCAGGAACTGCCCCATGCTCCCCTCGCCCACATCCATGGTGAAAACGACCTTCGCCTTTTTCATCTGCCCGATTGAAAGGCGCTTCTCGTTGAGCTTCATTT
>JAKLIV010000226.1 GCA_022709405.1 Spirochaetota bacterium | reverse complement strand
ATATCAGGTTTGACGATAATGCAGTGGCGATCATTGATAACAAGGGCGAGCCAAAAGGGACCAGGATTTTCGGGCCGGTTGCCCGCGAGTTGCGTGAAAAGAACTTTTTGAAGATCGTATCTCTCGCTCCGGAAGTACTGTAAGGGTTACTAAAATGAAAGATAACACTCCAAGAACAAGACTAAAAGTAAATGACAATGTTGTTGTAGTTTCCGGGACGGAGCGGGGCAAAAGAGGAAAGATCCTCAAAGTCTTCAGGGAAAAAGGCCGCGTGATCGTTGAAGGCATCAACAAGCGAAATAAATTCGTCAGGCCGACGCAGGAAAATCCTAAAGGCGGTTCGGTCAACATTGAGTTTCCTATTGCATTGTCAAATGTCATGGTTTTTTGTGAGAAATGCAAAAAACCCGTGCGTCTCGGCATCGAGATCAAGGATGACGTCAAAATCAGGGTATGCAAAAAATGCGGAAAGAGTTTTGATAAATGAGGATATGAAGAATGGCTGCTAGACTTAGGGAAGATTACTATAAGAACATCAAGCAAAGGCTCTTCAAAGAGAGAAAATACAGCTCGATGATGCAGGTGCCAAGGCTTGAGAAAATCGTTCTTAATGTGGGTATGGGAGACGGGCACGCCAACCCGACGGCCCTGAACGCTGCGATAGATGAGCTGACATTGATATCGGGCCAGAAGGCTGTTAAAACCGTTGCGAAAACCTCGATCGCGAATTTCAAGATCCGCGAAGGATATGATGTAGGATGCAGGGTGACCCTCAGGGGGGACCGCATGTATGAATTCCTGGACAGGCTGATCAATATCGCGCTTCCCAGGGTCAGGGACTTTAAGGGCCTTTCGCCGAAGTCGTTCGATAATTTCGGGAATTACAGTTTTTCGATTATGGAACAGATAATATTTCCTGAAATCAATTTTGATAAAGTCGAGAAGATTCACGGAATGAATATAACAATAGTGACTTCAGCCAAGAACAGGGAAGATTCTAAAGCTCTTCTGGATGAATTCAAGATGCCATTCAGAGAATAGAGGTGAATATAGTGGCAAGAACAAGCATGATCGCTAAGTACCGCAGGGGAAGCAAGTTTCACGTAAGAGAACACAACAGATGCAGAATATGCGGCAGACCGCGTGGCTATTTGAGACGGTTTGACATGTGCAGGATTTGTTTCAGGAAATTGGCCGGAGAAGGTAAAATTCCCGGCGTAATCAAGTCATCATGGTAAAAAATAGGTAGGTCAGGGTAGTAATATGAGTCGTGTGTCAGATCCAATAGCTGATATGTTAACCAGAATGAGAAATGCAATACAGGCTGGTCATTTAAAAGTCGATATTCCTTCATCCAAAATGAAAATCTCTATTGCGAAGATTCTCAAAGATGAAGGATTCATTAAAAATTATAAAATGATCGATGATAACAAGCAGAAAATTCTCAGGATTTATCTGAAATACAGCAATGAAAACTGCTCGGCTATTATGAGTCTCACCAGAATCAGTTCTCCGGGCAGAAGGATTTACATCAAAGCGGACGATTTGAGGCCAGTTTTTAATAATATTGGTATCTGGATTTTATCCACGTCAAAGGGAGTAATAACCAACAAAGCCGCGCAAAAACTGAATGTCGGCGGCGAAGTTGTGTGTGAAATCTCATAATCGCGGCGAAACGAATACAATTATTAAAGAGAGTTCACTATGTCAAGGGTAGGAAAAAAACCGATAGCAGTGCCAAAAGGTGTCACCGTAGACATCAGCAATAATAAAATTTCCGTTAAAGGGCCTCTGGGAGAGGAGAAGTTGTCCCTTCTCGAAGGGATCCAGGTCAAACTCGAAAACGATGCCCTGAAAATTATTGCAGACGAAAAATCCGAAAATGAAAAGATGGCGGCGTATCACGGACTGATCAGGTCGCTTATAAGCAACATGGTAACCGGGGTTTCAAACGGATTCACCAAGGACCTGGAAATAATCGGAGTTGGCTACCGCGCCACACAGCAGAGCAAAAATGTTCAGCTTCAGCTGGGCTATTCGCACCCCATCATATTTTCTCCGCCCGAAGGCATTTCGGTCGAGGTGCTTGAGCCAACAAAGCTGAGAGTGAAAGGAAAAAACAAGCAGGAAGTCGGCCAGGTCGCGGCGAATATAAGAGAACTTCGTCCTCCCGAGCCTTATAAGGGAAAAGGGATTCGATATAAGGATGAAGTAGTAAGGAAAAAAGCAGGCAAGACAGGTAAGTAGGAATGGAAAAAATAAAACTTAAAAAGAAGCGAATGCTGAAGCGCCGTTTGCGCATAAAAAAGAAAATTTTCAGCAACAAGGAGCGCTTGAGGCTGTGTATCAGCAAGAGCAATTCAAATTTTTATGCGCAGATCATTGATGACCAGAAGGGGCATACCGTAATTGCCATGTCGACTCTTTCAAAGGAATTTCCAAAAGACAAAAAAGGCGGTAATATCGCCACTGCCAAGGAACTCGGCAAGCTGTTCGGTGCAAAAGCAGTCGGCAACGGCATTAAAAGCGTTGTTTTCGACCGTAATGGATACCTGTATCATGGAAAAATAAAAGCATTCGCCGATGCAGCCCGGGAAGCAGGCCTGGAGTTTTAGGAGAACCGAGATGAAAATCATACGAAAAAAAGCTGATATAGAAGGACTCGAGTTAAGCGAAAAAATCGTAACCATAAACAGGGTCGCCAAAGTCGTCAAGGGCGGACGCCGTTTTTCATTCAACGCCCTTGCGGTCATCGGGGACGCTGCGGGTCATGTCGGAATCGGATTCGGCAAGGCGAATGAGGTCCCGGACGCCATAGATAAAAGCAAGGAAGACGCAAAAAAGAACGTTTTCAAGGTTCAGCTGAAAAACAGCACGATTCCCCATGAAGTGGTGGGAAAGTTCAAGTCATCGACGGTAATACTTAAACCGGCGGCGCCGGGAACCGGAATCATCGCAGGTCCCTCGGTCAGGGCGGTGCTGGAAAGAGCCGGTATAAATGATATTTTGACAAAATCTCAGGGTTCGCGTAATCCGGTCAATCTGGTCAAGGCGACGATGGATGGCCTGCTCAAGCTGAGAAGCCTCCAGGAAGCTGCGCAATTGCGGGATATTCCCCTGAGTAAACTGTGGGAATAACGGGGAAGTGGTACAATGGCCAAAAAATTATCAGTGAAACAGATAAAAAGCAAGATAACCGAGAAGCCCTCCATCAGGGCTACGTTGCACGCTCTCGGGCTCAGAAAAATGAATTCAGTGCGTATTCATGACGATAACCCGGTGATTCGCGGCATGATCAAGAAAGTCATTCACCTGGTAGAAGTAAAGGAAATAAAAGAATAATCGGGGTTTACAGAAATGTATCAAATAAAAAAACCGGATTCAATCAAGAAGAGGAAACGGGTGGGATGCGGTCCCGGAAGCGGCCACGGCAAAACGAGCTGCCGCGGACAGAAGGGACAGCGGAGCAGGTCTGGATACAGCCAGCAGGCCGGGTTCGAAGGCGGACAGATGCCTCTTCAGAGAAGGGTTCCCAAAAGGGGCTTCAATAACTATACCAGAAAAGAATTTCAGGTGGTTAATTTATCCTCAATCGATAAGCTGGGATTGGATTCGGTAACGCCGGCGCTGCTTGTCGAAAAGAGAATCGTGAACCACAGCGACAGGCTGATTAAAGTTCTCGGCAACGGCGAGATCAAGAAATCGGTAACCATAGTCGCCGACGCTTTTTCGAAATCGGCGATCGAGAAAATCAAAAAGGCGGGCGGAAACCCGGTTATCAGAAAGTCTCCCTCGGTCGTTGAGGAATAATGCTGGTTTAGAATGTCAAACGCAGTCGTCAATATATTCAGAATACCGGATCTCAGAAAAAGGGTGCTCTTCACTCTTTTGATTCTTATTATCTATCGGATCGGCGCCCATATTCCCATTCCGGGAATCAATGTCGATGCTTTGAAGGTGTATTTCCTCGAGGCGCAGAGCACCGGCGTACTGGATTTTTTTGACCTGTTTGCCGGCGGCGCGCTCAAGCGTTTCACGCTTTTTGCGCTCGGCATCATGCCGTATATATCCGCTTCGATCATAATAGATCTTCTCAAGGTCGTCTTTCCCGCTCTTGAACGGCTTTCCAAGGAAGGCGCGGAAGGCCACAAGAAGATCGCTCAATACACCAGGTACGGCACAGTGCTCCTGTGCATTATCCAATCTCTGGCGATAACCTTCTGGATGAAGTCGATGCGGACCAGGGGGGGCGGATCCGTTGTTCCTGAAGATGCGGGCATCGGATTCATCATTGTCGCTGTAATAGCAATAACAACAGGCACCATGGTGCTCGTGTGGCTTGGAGAAATAATAACCGAGAGAGGAATCGGAAACGGCATATCCCTTATCATCATGGCCGGAATTGTTGTCCGGTCGCCCCAGGCGGTCGCTTCGACGATGAGAAAAATAGGAGATACTGGCGAGCCTATAGTCGGGATCATTCTGCTTGGCCTTTTCTTGCTTGTTGTCGCGAGTTCGATATTGCTGACTCTCGGCACAAGACGGATTCCGGTTCAGTATGGCAAAAAACTAGCCGGAAGGACGATGATGCAAAAGAGCTCACAGTATATCCCTCTCAGGGTGAATGCCGCGGGCGTAATTCCGATCATATTCGCCTCGGCGTTGATAATGTTTCCCTCTCAGATGGTTCACCTGATGGGAGGAAGCAGCAATACGGTTTTGAATCAGGTGCAATTCTGGCTGTCGCCGGGTCAGATACCCTATATCGTAATGTACAGCGGTTTGATAATATTTTTCTGTTATTTTTACACCTCGATCCGTTTCAATCCGACCGAGATCGCAGATAATTTGAAAAAATACGGGGGATTCATTCCCGGTATAAGGCCAGGGCAGAACACATCGGACCATATAATGTATATTCTCAACAGAATAACTCTTTCAGGTTCGATTTTCCTGGCCCTGATAGCGATCGTCCCTGATTTCATCATACGGATATGGCCGGAACAGGTGGAGCCGAGCATGGCCTATTTATTCGGGGGCACATCGTTGCTTATCATAGTGGGTGTCGCGCTTGACACTCTCAAGCAGATAGAATCCCAGCTGCTCATGAGGCATTACGACGGATTCCTGAAAAACACTCGCATGCAGGGTAGAAGATAAATTTGATGATGAGAAAATAGATGGCTAAAGAAGAACCGATAGAAGTGGAAGGCGTTGTCGTAGAGCCTCTTCCCAATGCGATGTTCAGAGTCAAGCTTGACAATGGGCATGTCGTGCTGGCTCATATTTCTGGAAAAATGAGG
>JAKLIV010000225.1 GCA_022709405.1 Spirochaetota bacterium | reverse complement strand
AAGTCAATGGAGCAGACAGACGGAATGACGGCAATGCAAGAGACGCGCTAACTAAAAAATATTATTTTTAGTCAGGAGGCTGTTTTTTTGCTTGAACCGACCTTTAATGGGTGTGTCTCTGCGCCTCTGTGGCGACATTTTCTTATGGACAAGATGAATGGATGGTGCAATATTCACGTCCGGGGACAATACCGTGGCGTCAACCGAAACGAAGATCAACGCATGCAGGCCGGGATTCGGGGCCTCGTGCGCGCTCTGCTGCGGCAGCCACAACTGCGCCGCGTCTCCGGGGGAAATGGACGCGATGTACCGCTCCAGGGGGGATGTCATCCGCCTGTACAGCCGGGACTACCTGGTGAAAAGGGTGATGGAAAGCCGCAGCCCCATGACCGGCTCCTATTATTTCACCGGAAGAAGGGACATCGGGCTGCCCGAACTTCCACAGCTTGTCGAGGCCGGGCGCTGCCCCTTCATCGGCATCCGTACCGGGACGGGCGAGATCGGGTGCCTGCTCCATGAGGGGTCCGAAACATCGCTCAGGTATGAATGCTTCAAAAATTATTCCAGCAAGAATTTTACGTGCGCGGCGAAAGAGGCGCTCTCCGACGACGAGGTCCTGTTCGCCGCAACGCTCTGCGGCGACTGGTATTACTACAGCCTGCTTGTCTTTTACCGGCATGATCTTGTCTCCCTGATGAGGGAGTATCCGCTCGCCGCCGACGTGCCTGAACCGGTGTTCGAGAAGGTGAAGGCAGGGCTGTGCGCCAGGGCCGTGACGGACCCCGCGCCGCACCGTATGCTGTCTTATTTCTGATCTACCTTCTGGCGTAGCACTGGGGGCAGTCGTGTCCGCAATGGTGCGACATGGGCCCGTATTCGGCGTAGCGCCCGATATCCATCGAGAGCGTGCATCCGCACCCGGCCTTGCGCCGCTGGCCCGGGTCGGGCCTTTCGCTCGCGCCGGCGCCGAAAAGCGAGTTGAGAAGCCGGCCGTCGGTGCAGGAGCCTTTGCGCGCGATGCCGGCGTCGACGAGCCCGGGCTCGCAGCATGAACGCAGCCCGATGCCATATCGGCCGGCTGCGGACTTGACCTTCATGCCCATGCAGATTCCCGCCTCGATTCCCCCGGGCGTTTTTTTGTCGGTATAGAAAAATTCAATGCCGAACCTGCACGCGCGTTCCTCGACCTTGCGGTAATAGTCGATCAACGATATGGTCACGCGGGTGATCCCTGCCGCCGAGCATCCGCGCATGACTTCGTCGAGAAATTCAGGCGTGAACGGATCGCGCCATTCGGATTCGCCGATCGGCCTGTATCGGAACAGCGGGTCGATGCACACGTTGACTGCATCAGGCCCGTCGGCGCGTGCGAGTATCTCTATCTGTCTGAGCTGTTCGGCGAGCGGAGGGGCCACGGGCTTCACTGCCGGGTCGTCGGGCAGCAGAGTGAACCGGTACCAGTAGCGGTAGGGGTATTTCACCTCGCCGCGCCTGTCGAGCCACAGGGAATAGTCCTGGCTCCACAGCCCTACGCTGTGGATCTCTCCGGGAGTAAACGCGAGCTCGAAGACCGGGTTCATGAGCGGCTGGGGATGGAACACTCCCGTGTTCAGGCCGTCGATGATCTCGTCGAGGTGAAAGCGGGGCATGTCGGTGCGCCGGCTCGCAACGAGCACGAGCTTTTCGGCGCCGTGTTTAGCCGCGACGTCACGCGCCCTGACCGAATTCATAGCCATTTCACGTCGGGTTCTTTCCTCGATACCGTTTTTGGATGCGGGTACGCAGGATAGCCAAGCACGATGCAGGCATGGACGCGCCTGCCGGCCGGAACCCCGAGCGAGGACCTCAGGCTTTTGCTGAACCGCAGTGCAATGGTGAGAAACCCTATGATACAGGTGCCGAGTCCCAGCGAGTGGGCATAGTTGATGATATTCGCCGCAGCCAGGCTGCAGTTGTCGCACATGAAGCTGCCGCGTTTAGGGGTGTGCACCAGGATGAGCGCCGGGGCGTTGTGCAGGATGAAGTCCCTTCCGGCCGGGACCTGGCCCTTGATGTATTCCATGACCTTCAGGTAGCGGTTCTCGGACAGCCCCGTCGCCCTGGCGATCGCGCCGATCGGTCCCTTCCGCGTTTTTTCGTAAAGCCTGAGGGCGAAGGAGTAAATTTTATTCGCGGTTTTTCTGATGAGCTCCCTGTCGGTCACCACGATGTACCCGACGCTCTGCTCGTTGCTGGCGGTCGGGGAGTACCGGGCGAGGTCTATGATCCGCTCGATAACGTTTCGGGGAACCTCCCTGTCCCTGAAGTTGCGCACGCTCCTGCGGCCCAACACGGTCTCGCGGTACGATTCGGCGCTCACCTTTTTTTTGTCGAGCGCCGAAACCTGGTCAGGGTCGAGTCCGTCATGGATTATGGCGCTGCGGGGGCAAACGGCGACGCAGTGGCTGCACAGGTTGCACAGCGAGGGCTCGACCGGTTCAGGCGCGCCGTCGACCAGCCTCCAGACCCCGGACACGCAGTCCCGGACGCAGAGCATGCACCTGCTGCACTTGTTGTCGATTCTCGTGATGTTCATTGCGGGCTCCTCGGTCATTGAAAATGATAGCATCGTTTTTGTTCATCGAAACGTTTATGGCAAGGATTATTTCAGTCATTTTTCCGGGTATGGCGGATTGATCGTTTCCGGTCCCGATCTGTCATTTGCCCTGGAACTTTCCGAATATCCGCGCGTTTTCCATGACGTCAAGGGTCCTGTTCAATACTCCCACGACATCTTTTGTGGTAGCGCGATCGGGGTCGATGGTCATGATGTTTTCATCTATGTAGCGGATGTAAGCGCGCATGGCCATGTCGGTGTCTTTTGTGTCCAGGCAGCGCAGGCTCTGGGTGAGCTCGATGCTCAGGCCGTGAGTCAGGGAGGTCTGCATGCCCTGGAGCACGCTTTTCTTGATGGCGTCGATCGCGACCGGCGGCCTTTTGGCCATGAGCTCGGCGAACTGCCGCACTTTCTTCTTGAAATCTTTTTTGGCGAACACGTCGGTGACGAGGCCGATCTGCTTGGCCTCCTGGGGCGTGAGCTGGTTTCCCCTGAGCATCAGCTCCAGGGCCTTCGCCCTGCCGATGAGGCGGGGCAGCCGCTGGCTCGATCCCCCGCCGGGAATGATGTTCACCAGGCATTCGGGCTGCCCGATCGTGAAGCCCTGGTCGGCGACCATGAAGCGGAAATCGAAGCAGGCCGAAAGCTCGGTGCCGCCCCCGTTGCACGGGCCGTTTATCGCGGCTATGGTTATCTTGTTGAGCCTCTCGACTTCAATGTAAAGCCGGTGCATCTGGAGCCACAGGAACATGCTCGACGAGATTTTACGAATCGCTTTTGCGGATTTCATCATGATCCATTCGTACCAGGGAAACAGGTCCATGAGCCTGTTGGTGAGCGTCATGTATCCGGCGAGCAGGGCGGATGTAAGCCGCGTCTTCACCAGCAGGTGCAGGAGGAGACGCCTGTTGTGCGTTGCCAGCTGCAGCAGCTCCGGGATGGAAAAGTGCATGATATACACGTCGTCGCGCGCGCCGGTAAGGACCAGGACCCTGACCGAGTCGTCCCTGCGTATTTTTTTCACGAGCACATACAGCTCCTCGAGGAGGTCGGTCGTGAGAAAGTTAACCGGCGGATTGCTGATCTCTACCCACAGAGCTTCGTTTTCCCGTCTCGTCTTCAGTTGCCTGAAACCATCGTAATTCTTCATTGCAATCTCCTTTGAAAAAATCGTCTCCGGGGCTGACTGAAAAAAATGGATTCTTCAGTGACGGCCCCGGAGACCGAAAATCAACAGTTCGCTAAGAGGTTTTCATGACAGGGAATCGTGTATTTCTTCCGATGCCTGAAATCGGATGTCCGAATCTCCGGTTTTCATATTCCGACATATTTGTCGAACAATCCGGCCTTGTATCCCCAGGCCATCGATTTCATGTATTTTTCCGGGAAATGCCTTTTGAAGAACCATACCAGCCTGGCGTCTATCGGGGTCACCAGGTAGAACCGGTTTTTCTCGACGCACCTGATGATCTTTCCGGCGATCCGGTCCGCGGTGGTAAGGGATTTCTCGAACATCTTTTCGGCGAGGAGCCTCTGGCGCTCGTCCGGAGAGTTGAACTGGTCCATGAGATTGGTTTTGAAGAAGGTCGGGCACACGGCCGTCACTCCGATGCCGTGGGGATGCAGCTCCATCTTGAGGGTTTCGGTGAGCGAGATTGCCGCGGCCTTGGTCACGTTGTACGAGCTCATTTCTGACAGGGACGCAATTCCCGCGCAGGAGGCGACGTTCACGATATGTCCGCGGCCCTGTTCCTTGAATGCGGGGATTGCGGCCCTGCACCCGTACACGAGGCTTTTCTGATTTAAATCGATGATCCAGTCCCACCTGTCCAGGGCTATTTTTTCCATGTAGCCCGCTGCAGCGACGCCGGCGTTGTTGACGAGAATGTCGAGGCCGCCCCATTTTTCGTTGATCGTTTCGAGAGCCCTGACGAAATCATCGGGCCTGGTGACATCGAGGCGGATTTCGAGAGGGCTTCCTCCGGCTTCATGGACCAGGGCTGCGGTTTCACTGATCCGTTTCATGTCGATGTCAGTCGCCGCTATCTTCCATCCCCTTGTCGCAAACTCGAGGCAGAGCGCTCTTCCGAGGCCGCAGCCGGCCCCGGTGATCAGGACCCTTTTTGCGGGGAATTTTTTATTTATTTTCACGTTTTTTCTCCTTGATCGTTGATCAATTCAATCACATTGCATTTTTAGCCTGCGGTCCCCGCAAAAGCGGGGATCCGGAGTGAATCGTCAGGATTGACTCCCGTTTTCACGGGAGCGACATTCGGGATTCATCGGGCAGTTTCACGACCACGGCGAAAACTAGTACTTCACCGGATATGTCATGTCCGCGGTCTGCGTGAGCCTTTTATAAAAGCGCTTTGGATCGAAATGCGTCTCGATGCTTATCGCGCCGTGCGGGCAGGCGGCGCCGCAGTCGTAGCAGGCGATGCACAGGGTCGCGCCCTTTCTCGCCTTGTCCACGCGGGGCACGCCGTATCTGCCGCCCTTGACCGCTCCTGAAAGAAGCCCCGCCTTGGTGGCCCTGTCAGTGAGCAGGCAGCCGCCCGGGCATATCGAGATGCAGATGCCGCATTCCTTGCACTTGGCAGTGTCGAACTTGAGGTTTCCCGAACTCACTCCCCCGGGGGTGTCGTAGTCCGGTATTATCAGCCTGTCGAGCAGCGAGTATTTTTCACGTGTCATGTCATCCCCCCTGTTTTTCGGTTCTCGGCGCGTC
>JAKLIV010000224.1 GCA_022709405.1 Spirochaetota bacterium | reverse complement strand
GCGGGAATACCATGAAACGCTTTATTGAAACCTGTAAGGATGGAAAATTCGATGTTATCGTTATCGGCGGCGGCATCACGGGCGCTTCGGTGGCATACGAAGCCGCGTCCCGCGGTCTCAGCGTCGCACTGTTCGAGAAAAGAGATTTCTCCTGGGCCACCTCGGCGGCAACATCGAAAATGATCCACGGCGGGCTGCGCTACCTGGCGAACGGCGAGTTTGGCCTGGTACGCGAGTCCCTGCGGGAACGAAGGGTAATGGAAAACATCGCGCCCAACTTCGTCTATCCCATGCCGGTGATGATACTGCATCGCACAACACCCCTCAAGAACAGAAAGTGGATCGTGAAGGTCGGGATGCTGATCTACGATCTTCTTTCCTATGATAAAAACCTCACCTGGGACAGGAGCAAGCGCCTCTCGACGCACCGTACCATTTCAAAGGGAAAAGCGCTGCTTCTGGAGCCCGGCGTGCCCCCGGAAGGGCTGACCGGGGCGTCGGTTTACTACGACTGCGAAAGCATCTTTCCCGAAAGGCTTACCCTGGCGTTCATTAAATCCGCCGTGGCGTACGGCGCTCGTGTGTCCAATTACTGCAAGGTGGAAGGTTTTCTCTTTGACGGCACCCATGCAATCGAGGGTGTGAAGGTGCGCGACCTCCTGAGTGATAAAACATCTTCCGTAAAAGGAAGCGTTACCATCAATTGCGCCGGCCCCTGGGCCGACCTTGTGCTGGGCATGGCCGGTTCCGGGAGCACTGCCGCTTCTCTCAGGAGGTCGGAGGGCATACACATCATCACCTCTAAAAAACTCATATCGGGGAAGCACACCGTGGGGGCCGTGACTCACTCCGGGCGATTTTTTCTCTCGCCCTGGCGCGGCCACATCCTGATCGGGACGACCGATAAACCATACAGCGGAGACCCGGACAGGTACCGCGTCACCAGGGCCGGTATCATGGAACTGATCGGCCATGTCAACGACGTCTTCGGCGAAGGCAGCCTGCAGTATGCCGACGTGAAACACGCCTACGGCGGCCTTCGTCCACTGGTTGAAGACCAGACCGAGGAGACCTACAGTTCTTCCCGTAAATATGAAATCTATGACAACAGGAAGGACGGCATCGACGGGCTCGTCACCGTGGAGGGCGGGAAATTCACCACGAGCCGCAATCTTGCGGAGCAGTGCGTCAATTGTGTGGAACGCAAGCTGGGACGAAAGGTCACTCGCTCAATCACGAAAAACCGCTATCTCCATGGGTGCGCCATCAAAGACATTGAGGCCTTTCTCGAGAGAGTGAAAAACGACAACAGGGATTTCGGCGCTCCCACGCTGGATTACCTTGCCCGTCATTACGGTACCGAATACGGAGAGGTGCTGAAAATAGCCGGGGAGAACGCGGAGCTGTCGCGAAGCGTCAACGCCGACGGCGAGATCCTCGCCCAGGTCGCGTACGCCATTCGGCATGAAATGGCTCGAACTCTGTCCGATGTTCTCATGCGCCGAACGGGCATGGGCACCCTGGGGCATCCCGGCGATGACGTGATCGAAGAGGCGGCCCTTGTCGCGGCCGGGGAGCTGAACTGGGACAGGAAGCGCATGGACAGTGAGATTGCCTCGGTCTCAGAGACACTGGCGCTGCCGAAAAACTGATACCGCGGAAAAGAACTATAAGGAGAACACTATGGCCGAAAAAAAATTTATACCCGAGTGGACAAGCACTCCGCCGTTGCCGGGCAGCTACAGATCTATCGCGAAACAGGGCGCGATGGATGAAATCAAGCTCCCCTCCGAAAGATATTACAAGCTTCTTAAAGGTGAGCTTGGAGTGGATGACTCCTACTTTTCAGGAAAACGCAATGACGGTAATATGCCGGTGCGTCTCGACGAGGAGGTCGATGTTCCCGGGGATGTGGTTGATGCCCTGGTGAAGATTTCCGGTTCGGAAAATGTCCGGAGTGATTCTTACAGCCGTGTCAAGTACAGCCATGGCAAGCTCCAGGAGGAGATGTTCAACCTGAAAAGAGGAGTCGTCCACGAAGCCGCCGGTGTAGTGGTCCATCCTCGTGACAAGGAAGAAGTCAAAGAGATCATTCACCTCTGTGACTCGAAAGGCGTCGCCGTCAATGTCTATGGCGGAGGATCGAGCTGCAACAAGGGTTTCCTTCCCGAGAGAGGGGGCGTGACCCTGGTGATGAACACCCACATGAAAAGGGTCCTGGAAGTGAACGAGAAGAATCATACCTGCCGGGTCCAGGCCGGCTGCATGGGCCCCGATCTGGAGAACGCGCTGAACAACGCGCGCACGCTGTACGGCACCACCCATGCCTTCACCTGCGGCCATTTCCCGCAGTCTTTTGAAATTTCCAGCGTGGCGGGATGGTCCATGGCCCTGGGCAGCGGCCAGGCATCGACCTATTACGGCGATGCTGCCGACCTGGTGCTCGCCATGGAGGTCGTTACGCCCGCGGGAGTCATCAATACCAGTGATTACATCAGCACCGCCACGGGTCCGAAGGTAGTTGAAATGATGAAAGGCAGTGAAGGCGTTTTCGGCGTGTGCGTGGAGCTGACCATCAAAATATTCCGCCACATGCCCGAAAACCGGAAATATTTCGGCTATATCTTTCCCGACTTCGAGTCGGCCGTCAACGCCACGCGGGAGATAACCCAGGGTCAGTTCGGGCTGCCGGCGGTCCTTCGCATATCCGACGCGAAAGAGACCGAGCATGCCTTCGAGCTCTATCCCGTTCCCTCGATGGTTGAAAGTTTCCTGAAAATGCGCGGTTTCAAACCGGGCAGACGATGCCTGTGCCTCGGTACCGTGGAAGGGGAAAGGGAGTTTACGGCCCTGGTGCGGAAAAAAATAGGTAGAATCGCGCGGCGCTTCGGCGGTATGAGCACCACGGGATATTCGGCGAAGGAATGGTACAAGGACCGCTACAAGACATTTTACATGGCGGAAGCGGTAACCGATTACGATATCATCCTCGACACCGTGGAAACACCGGTGCGGTGGGACAATATTCATGAAATACACGGGAAGGTCTACGAATACGCCAACTCCGTTCCGGGTACCATGTGCATAAGCCACGCGTCACACTTCTATCAGTCCGGCACAAATCTCTATTTCATTTTCGGCGTCAGGGGAAATGTCGATGATTACATGGCCTACCGTTCCGGCCTCATCGAGGCAATGGTGAACGCCGGCGGCTCCTGCAGTCATCACCACGGTGTCGGCAGGCTTATGACTCCCTGGATCGGTCGGTTTCTCGGGAAAGAGGAGTTGGGTGCCATAAGGGCCCTGAAAAAATATTTCGACCCCGGCAATATATTGAACCCGGGACATCCCCTGGGGACGGATTCGCAGGTCGATTGAAAATTCCATGTGCAGCAATGCATGGCAGAGTCGTCATAGCCCGTCAGGGCGTGCGTTTTCGAAACGACTCGCCCGACGGCCTTAGAGCCTTCACAGGAGTATTGTATGGCTGATAAGAAATACGTGATAGCGATCGATTCGGGAACACAGAACATCCGCGCGATACTCTTCGACCGCAACGGAAATGAAGTGGCCTCCGCGCAGGCGCCCATTGAGCCATATTTCTCCCTGCACCCGGGCTGGGCCGAGCAGGACCCGGCGGACTACTGGACAAAGCTCTGCCGGGCCACCCGGGCCCTGATGAAAAAAGTTAAGATTTCCCCTGAAGCCATCGGGGCCGTGGGTATAACCTCCCAGCGCACGACCTTCATCACCGTGGACAGGGACGGAAAACCTCTCAGGCCCGCCATCGTCTGGCTTGACCAGCGAAAAAATGAAAATCCGCCGCCGCTTTCACTTGCGGCCAGGGCCGTATTCAGCCTTCCGGTGATATCCGGACCCATAGACTATGTGCGTCAGAATTCCAAGTACCTGTGGATCAAGTGCAACGAGCCTGAAGTGTACAGGAAGACCGCCAGGTTTATGCTGATAACCGGCTGGTTCGTGAAAAAGTTCACCGGCGAGTTCAGGGAATCCCGCGGGATGGTCAACGTCCTCTGGCCCATCGACCTTAAAAAATTCGACTGGTACACGCAAAAGATCATCTACGAGGCCTTCGGCCTTGTGCCGGAACATCTACCTGAACTCTGCGACCAGGACCGGGTGCTGGGGCACATAACGAAATCCGCGTCTCGCGAAACCGGCCTGCCCGAAGGACTGCCCGTGGTGGTCGGCGGGGGCGACAAGCAGTCGGAACTGCTCGGGGCCGGAGGGCTGGATTCCCGGACGGGTGTTATCAGCTTCGGTACCCTCACGACGCTGGACATCATCACCCGAAAATATGTCTCGGACAAACAATGGAGGTTTTTCGCCTGGCCGGGGGCCGTTCCCGGAACGTGGAACATCGAGACCTATATCAACCGCGGGTTCTGGATGGTCACCTGGTTCAAACAGGAATTCGGCCTTCGCGAAGCGATCGAGGCCGAAAAACGCGGTGTCGATCCGGAGACGGTTCTCGATGAGGTGATACGCGCGATCCCCCCGGGCTGCATGGGCCTCATGCTACAGCCCCACTGGGGGGCGCCCGCGAACGATCAATTCGCCAAGGGATCCATCATCGGTTTCGGCGACGTGCACACCCGGGCCCATATTTATCGGGCCATCC
Source organism: Spirochaetota bacterium (assembly GCA_022709405.1). GTDB lineage: Bacteria > Spirochaetota > UBA4802 > UBA4802 > UBA5550 > JAKLIV01. Next base: position 699 of record JAKLIV010000224.1, on the reverse strand, counting down.
TCGAGGGGCTGGGCTTCGAGCTCCGCAGACTGTACGAAATCATACGATCGGAAACGGGGATAACGCTTGAGGAGCTTCGTGTCGGCGGCGGCGGATCGAAGAGCGATGTGGCCGTACAGATCGCCGCGGACATTTTCGATCTTCCGGTATCGCGCATGAACACATCGGAAATCGGTTCGCTGGGCGCCGCGTTGAGCGCCGCCGTGGGAAGCGGAATGTTTTCCTCTTTCGAAGAGGCGGTTTCCTCAATGGTGAGGAAAGTCAGGACATTCACGCCGAACCCCGTCAGTCAACGCATCTATAATGAGCTTTTTCACCGGGTCTATCTGCGGACATATGAAAAACTCGAGCCGCTCTATAAAGACATCGCGTCCATAACCGGATATCCCGCCCCGCGGAATTGACGGGATATCCGGCCGTTCCGGTTCTTCGTCACCCTGTAGGCCCTGCCGGGTTCGCCATATCCTCATGACACGCCACCCTGCCGGAAACCGCTTCGGTTACCCGTCGTCCCGCGCCGGATATACCCCTGTGCCCATTGCGCGGCCGCTCGCGTAAAATGATTGCATTTCCCCGGCCAGCCCTCACAATCCGTGTACTGACATCCGTAACGGAAAACAAGGAGCGCATCGATCCATGAACACTCTTTCTGTCAAGATTACCGACAATCTGCATTGCATCGGCGTAAACGACCGCGAG
>JAKLIV010000223.1 GCA_022709405.1 Spirochaetota bacterium | reverse complement strand
GATGCTGCCGCCCAGGTCCTCGCAGGCGTCGAAGATCTGCGAGAGGTTCTGCGACGACTGCCCGTACCACTTCGACATAATCGACTCAATCGGCACGTACACCAGCGGCACCTTCACCTCGCCGGCAATGATGCGCGCGATCGTCGTCTTGCCCACGCCGGGCCCGCCCTCGAAGAGGATGGCGCGCGGGCGGTTGGACTCGAAACTGCGCCGCGTCATCCTGGCGATCGAGTCGTAAATCTCCGGGTTCAAGAGCGGCAGGATGATCGACTCGCGGATCTTGCGCTTAACCTCCTCGTAGCCGGCGATATACGACCAGTCCAGGTGGCCGCTGTCGCCGTAGATGCTCGCGCCCAGGCGCTTCAGGCGCACCGAGGGGTCGTCCTTCAACCGCGCATAGGCCGTCTTGAAGATCTCGAGCGCGAGCGCGATCTCCTCCTGGCTGAAGTTTCCCTTTTTCGAGAAGTCGGCGCGGAAGTTCGCGGTGATACCGAAGAACTCCACCTTCAGGTTGTCGAGTATGTTCTCGGCTTTAAACAGGTTCTTGTTGAGCGCCTGCAGCGCATAGTAGCCGTCGTCGAAGGCGTGGATGCGGACGTTCCCCAGGTGCGCCTTGGCGATCGCGATGAACTGCACAACGAGCGAGTCGCCCAGGAAGGGCAGCGCGAACGACACCATCGCCGTGCCCTTCTCGAACGAGAAGCGCGGCGGCGGGATCTCCTCGGGAAGGTTCCGCCGCTCGATGAAGGCGAGCACCTCGCGTTCCACCTGCTCCTTCATGCGGTCGTAGGGGATAAGCTCTCGCTCACCGTTTTCGCTCATGGGCCGTCCTCTTCGCCGTGGTCTGCGCCCGCGCGCGTCCGGGCGCGCTCCTTTTGTACCCGGATTATGCCGGAAGTCAATCATTTATGGAATTCGTGGCCGGCACATACGGAATCGAATAAAATTGACTTTTACGCCGATGCCCGCCAGGATACAAGCGGTCATGGCGCCGCTGTCCGGAGCGCCAGGAGGCCGTGCCAGCCGGCGGCGAAAGCACCGCGACCTCCGGGATGTGTTACCTCCCGGTCACATCGGACCTTTATCCTTTTCCTTATATGAATGTGAATCCGCAGCAAAAAAGTCTTTTCCTGTCAGGCTCTGCCCCCTCGCCACCGCGGGTTTTACGCGCACGGTATCGTTGAAAAACTCGAAACGCTACGAAAGAAAACACGGGCATACGCGATCGGGCATTGCCTCGAGACCGAACCGGCTGCATGCCCCCGCTGCGGCGGGGCCATGATCGAACAGGTTAAATCACACATGTTATTTCCATTTTTAATTTGATTTCAATCACGCACTGTCGTATCATACCCGGATCAGGAAAAATTCTTTTCACGTCATTCTTCAGTGTACATCATGCGAGGATCCGAAGGGCGCCAATGGATATTCCGGGAACGAATCGTCAGTCGCATAACGCTGATCGACACGTCATGTTCGGGAATGAGGTGTCTTTATGAGCACGGAGATGACCATCGCCTGGATCGCGTTGATATGGGGCTGCGCAAGCGCGGTTTCGCTTCCCGTCGGCGCGTTTCTCGGGATATGGCTGAAACCACCGCAAAAAATCACCTCTATGCTCATGGCATTCGGAGGCGGGGCCTTGCTCTTCGCGCTTACGATTGAACTTTTCGCGCACTCCCTGCATCAGTCTCACGAGGGGCATGACATATGGATAGTACTGGCGACCGTTATCGGCGCGCTCACGGGCGGCCTGGTTTTCGAAACATTCAACCAGGCGCTCAGCAACAAAGGCGCGTTTCTCCGCAAGGCGTCGCTCTTCAAGAAGTACGTGCACAGGAAAAAAGAATTAAAAGCGCAGATGATGATACAGGGGCTGAGCAAAGTCAGATTTCTGCAGCTCTTACCCGCGGAATCCGTGGCTCAACTGATCCCCCATGTCAATATCCGGCATTACGCCGCGGGCACGACGATTTTTGAACAGGGTGAATCCGGGCAGGAGCTTTTTTTTATCGTGCGGGGGAACGTTCATGTCATCAGGGGCGCCGACAATAAGGCGAAGGTGATAGATGAACTCGGAACGGGGGATACATTCGGCGAAATGGCCCTGATTTCCGACCAGCCGAGAAGCGCGACCATCCGCACGATCGACGAGGTGGAAGTATATACGCTTCAGAAGGCCGATTTTGAATATCTCCTGAAGCTATCGCCCGCGATGCAGGAAGCCAGCAGAAAGCTGATGGCCGAGCGCCTTCACAGCATCACAGCGAGGGATGATTCCTTTAAGAAAGAGGCGGGCATCTGGGAGGAAAAAGCCCTGAAGAATTTCAACCGGCTCTCGCTGCCGGTCACCAGCCATGACCTCGAGGCTGAAATGCGGAAGCAGAAAGGGGGGAGCGCAACGGCGATCTGGCTCGGGATCGCGCTGGACGGTATCCCGGAGTCGTTGATAATCGGCATGCTCGTAATCAGCGCCGCGGCGCACGATCAAACCATGAGTATCGCGTTTATCGCCGGGGTGTTTCTCGCCAACCTGCCCGAGGCGATGTCAAGCGCCGTTACCATGCGGAGACAAGGTATCAATCTCAGAAAAATATTTTCCATGTGGACGTCGCTATGCATAATGACCGGCATAGGCGCCATGATCGGTGCCCTTATCTTCCCGGTGGAACCCCAGGGTGCGATGCGATATTTCATCTCGGGCATCGAAGGCGTAGCGGCGGGAGCAATGCTGACGATGATCGCAAATACCATGCTTCCCGAGGCGTTTGAGCAGGGAGGGAGCACCATCTCCGGCATCTCGACGCTTGTCGGCTTCATTACCGCGCTCTGCATCAAGTTGATCGGTCAATAAAAAAGCCGCTCTATCCCGCGAGACTGAAGCACGTAATCCGTTGCCGCACGCAGACATCCTGACCCTACAGAAAGAACCCGCGGGGTGCCGAAATGAAGAAACTTACCAGCGGAAAACAGACTCCCTTCACCGTGAAGCAGCAGACCGTTCCTCACGTCCCGGTGATCCTGAGGCAAGCTGGCGGGGCGAGGCTTTTGCCGGGGGACATCCGCATTGCAGGTTTTTATACAGCACTGGTTTTGGATTGAGTTATCATCATTGTTTTAATATATCCGAGAAACGGTCAGGGGTCATTTTGTTGAGTTGTCCGAAACAATCGCGATTTTTTGACATTCGCAAATTTTAAATCCGCCGCCGGAGACCTTTTGAAGGGAAAAAGGACCTTTTTCAGACGGGAAGCTCCGAGAACGACGTTTGACCGGAAGGAACCGCGCTCAGAGAAGGGATACATTCCCGAAACATATAATAAAACTGGAGGACGTCTATGAACAAGACACGCATTGCGGTTTTCACGGTCATGCTTCTCGCCATCGCGCTGCCGGCGGCGCTCGGCGCGCTTCCCTTTGCCGACATCAAATTCGAGAACAGGTCCCTGAGCTACAAGGGGGAGGCGGTCGAAAAGCTCTTCATCACCTTCGGCAATACGTCGGTCGGCATTGCCGCCTCGGATATCCAGGAAATGGCATTCTCTCCCAAAGACTCCACCATGACCGTCATTCTGAAATCACAGGTCTACGTGATCGGCCTCCAGTACATCAGGGCGATCGTGATCGATAAAGGCAAATCGTATATCGAACTCAAGCTTTAGCCGTAATCGGGCCGTGCCCCGTCCGGGGCGTCCAGGCGGCGCCCCGGACGTCTTCCTTCGCCTCCACAGACGCAAATCGCCCCCGGCCGACTCACCGGGGACGGCGGCCAGATCGTGCGTCATCCGCACTACCATCATCAGGGCGTGCCCCTCGCTTCCCGGCACACCGGTACCGTCGCCCGTCAAACGCCCCGGTGCCGGCGGCGCTCACCGCGTCCATGTCGGGTCGGGCCGCTACGGGCTCCGCGTTCGCTCCGGTCGCGGCGGTACGGCGCGCCGCGACTTCCCCTGCGCGTCCCTCACGCGGCGGCACGTATCATGCCGGAATGCGTACGCCGATTCGTATCGCGTCGGCCCGGGCCCGACACAACCCCCTCCGGGGTGGCGCGAAGCGCCGGGGATAGTGTCAAATATCTTTCGCTTTTTTTTAGTCCTCAAGCCGGCGTTATGCACTCAAGCTGTTTCGATCATAAAATCTTTCATATAGTCCATATTGAGATACCGTTTCTCCCCCCGGTACACCCTGACCAAAATCACTGGACATTAATACTGCCGGATGCTATGAATAATTCCCGGGGAATCTGTCGGTCTGAAATAAGATAAAGAACCCGACTCGGATAGAACCCCACACCATTTTTACGCCATTGGCATTGCACCGAAACAATCGAGGAAATCCCGTGAAGCAATGGTATGAAGAGCTGTTCGAAAACTACGCCACCCGGTACGACAGCGAAATATTCACCCAGGGCACATCGGGCGAATGCGATTTCATCGAAAGGGAGCTCGACCACGATACGACGCTTAAAATTCTGGATGTCGGCTGCGGCACCGGACGCCACTCGATAGAATTGTCTCGAAGAGGCTATTCCCTAACGGGCGTAGACCTTTCCGAATCCCTGCTCGCAAGGGCGCGGGAAAAGGCCGTGCAAAGCAATCTGCGGATAGACTTCCTGCGGCACGACGCGCGGGACCTGCCTTTCGAACGCGAGTTCGACGCCGCCATCATGCTCTGCGAGGGGGCATTCCCCCTTATGGAAACCGATGAGATGAATTACCTAATATTGCAGAACGTGTCGAAGGCGCTCAGGCCGCGCGCTACCTTCATTTTCACGACGCTTAACGGCCTGTTTCCCCTGTTCCATTCCATCAACGATTTCCACCAGGCGGCGGACGGCGACAGGAAGGAGGGCACCGCCACGTACCACAGCACTCATTTCGACCTTATGACCTTCCGCGATTACAACATCACCAGGATCGAGGACGACAGCGGAAACGTAAAGGAACTGCGCTGCAACGAGCGCTATTACGTTCCAAGCGAAATAACCTGGCTGTTGAAAAGCCTGGGTTTTGGCTCCATAGAGATTTTCGGAGCGAAGCTCGGCGCCTATTCCAGGGACGACACTCTGACCACCGAAGATTACGAGATGCTGGTGGTGGCGAAACGATAATCTGTACGGCCCCGGCTTTCACCTGAGACGCCACTGCGCCGAACGCGATACCCGGACGGCATTTTCGGCGTTCCTTGAATCCGCATCGAAGGTCTTGACTTTTCCGGTCATAGCGAGCGATCTCATCTCCCCTTGAATTCAGACCGGAAAAGATATAATTTATAATTGACAAAATAATAATAATTCTAATAATCATTATTAAAATGCTATCCAGAAGAAAAAAGAGCAGGCAGCGCGAAAGGATACTCGAGCTTATTCAGGCGAGCTTGGGGCACCCGACCGCACAGGCAATCCATGAGGCGCTGAAAAGCGAAATGCCTTCTCTCAGCATGGGGACGGTGTACAGGAATATCCGCGTTTTGCTCGAACAGGGGCTGATAGCCAGCAGGAATTTC
>JAKLIV010000222.1 GCA_022709405.1 Spirochaetota bacterium | reverse complement strand
GCGGCATGCCGGTTGATATCAAGGAAAGCGGCCTCGAAAGGATGTTCGCCGACTTTATCGAATCCCTGAAAACCGATCGGGCCGGGTTTTTCACCCACAGGGAAAGGGCTGCCGCTTCAGCGGCCTGCCATGCGGCCAAGAGGGCCGGCGACGATCTGAGCGGCGAAGATATCAGAGCGCTCCTCGAGTTAATCAAGGCCCCGGAGCGCGAGCTCCGCTGCCCCCACGGAAGGCCCTTCGTATACCGGCTGACCAGGGGAGATCTTGAGAGGTTGTTCAAACGATCATGAAAAAAATAATTCTCGGCATTTCGGCATCGATAGCGGCGTACAAAGCGTGCGACCTGATACGGCTTTTCGTCAAGGGCGGGGATTCGGTCCATGTGGCGGTCACTGAAAACGCTTTGAACCTCGTGGCGCCGCTCACCCTCGAAACTCTTTCGGGAAATCCTGTGTATTCGGACTCTTTCTCCATGGAGCGGCGCGAAATGGGCCATATCGAGCTAAAAAGCGATGCGGACCTGTTTCTGGTGGCGCCCGCCACCGCGAATATAATCGGCAAGTTCGCCTGCGGTATCGCCGACGATCTCCTGAGCACCACCTATCTGTCGGTCGAATGCCCGGTCATGGTCGCGCCGGCCATGAACCCGGCCATGTACCGTCATCCGGCGGTCAAAGAAAACATCGACAGGCTCAAATCACGCGGGGTCGTCATAATCGAGCCCGAGAAAGGGCTCGTCGCCTGCGGCGACGAGGGATACGGTAAGCTCGCCGATATCGAAATTATCTACCGGGAAGCCGTCAATGTCCTTAAAAGAAAGTAAAATAATCGTCACCGGAGGGCCGACCAGGGAGTGGATCGATCCCGTGCGTTTCATCTCGAATCCCTCGAGCGGAAGGATGGGTGTGGCCCTGGCGGACGCAGCGCATGCAAAAGGCCGGGAGACCGTATTCGTTCACGGTCCGGTCAGCGCGGGCATCGTCGCCGGGAAGCCATACCGGACGGTGTCGGTCGAATCCACCTCTGATCTTCTGAATGCGGTCATGGGCGAGCTCGAGGACGGTGCGGTGCTCATCATGTCTGCCGCGCCGGCCGATTACACTCCGGTGGAGAAATCTGCGCTGAAGATAAAGAAGCAGGACGGGGACGTCGTGCTCAGGCTGAAAAGAACGCCGGACATACTGAGGGAGGTCGCTGCCTGCCGCAGGAGGAAAAAGTTCAGCGGTCTTTTCGTCGTGGGGTTCGCGGCGGAGACCCATGACACCGAGAAATACGCGCGCGGCAAACTGCAGGACAAGGACCTCGACATGATCTGCCTCAACGACGTGTCCGCGAGCGGGGCCGGTTTCGGGGTCGACACGAACATCATCACCGTGTTCACCAGGAGCGGAGAGAGAACCGACCTGCCCCTGATGACCAAGGACGAGGCCGCGGTCCGCATAATCGAATTTGTCGAGAATGAGTTCGACCGCAGAAAAAGCAGGTAGTCCGCCGTCAGCGCACCAAATATTTCGTGAAGGAGGGACCGTATGTGGCACAGAAAGCCGGTTGTCGCCGGGGCATTTTACCCCGCAGAACCATCGCATCTCAGGACCATGGTCGGGAAATATCTCGATATGGCCGACAGGCGTCCCCTTTCTGGCGAGGCCGTGGGACTGGTCTCGCCGCACGCAGGCTACATCTATTCGGGCCCGATAGCCGCGTTTTCCTTCAGGCAGATGGACCCGGAGACCGAGGTGCTGGTCGTGCTTGCACCGTCGCACCGGGCGCGATTTAGGGGAGCATCGGTTTTTCCCGAGGGGATATTCGAAACACCATTGGGCGAGGTCGAAGTGGACTCGAAAATCGGCAAGCAGCTCCTGGAGAAGCCGCTGTTTTCATTCCTGAAAGAGGCGCACCAGTTCGAACATTCACTGGAGGTGCAGGTGCCGTTCGCCCAGGTGGTGCTGGGCCCGTTTACGATCGTGCCGATAATAGTGGGCGTTACCGACATGGCCGCATGCGCCGAAATCGCCTCCGGCCTGGCCGACGTCCTGAAAAAAGAGACGCGAAAGTATTCGATAGTCCTTTCCACGGACCTTTCCCATTATTATTCATACGGAGACGCGGTATCCATGGACGGGCGACTGATCAAGGCCCTTGAAACATTCGATCCAGCCGTGCTCGAAAAAACGATATCCGCAGGAAGCGCCGAGGCCTGCGGCGAGGGGCCCCTTCTTGCTGGAATGTCGCTGTGCAGGGAACTCGGCGCGAAAAAAATGGAGATATTGAAATACGCCAATTCCGGAGATACCGCGGGAGACAAATCTCAGGTCGTTGGATACCTTGCGGCGGCCATGGTAAAATGATCGAGATGCGGATGGGGATGATATGGAAAATCTTGACAGAGACCAGCAGGCCCGGCTTCTGCGCCTGGCCCGCAACACCATAGCAGAAAAACTCGGGATCGAGACAACGATAGAAGTGCCCGATTTTCACGAGCCCGTTTTCAGGGAAAAATGCGGCGCATTCGTGACCCTGCATATCCGGGGAAATCTGAGGGGCTGCATAGGGTACATCGTTGGCGTGAAGAGCATTCCCGAAACGATCGAGGACATGTCGATCGCCTCGGCCTTCAGGGACCCCCGCTTTCCGCCTTTGAGAAAGGGAGAATTCGGCGAGATCGATATAGAAATATCGGTGCTGAGCCCGATAGAGGACGTGAAGGACGTTTCCGAAATCGTCGTTGGACGCGACGGAATCATAATCTCGCGGGGAATGAATTCGGGGCTTCTGCTGCCCCAGGTCGCGACCGAATACGGCTGGGACCTCGATACTTTTCTCGAGCACACGTGCTACAAGGCAGGGCTCCCGGGAAACATGTGGAAGAAGGAAGGCACGAAAATCCAGAAGTTCTCGGCCCAGGTTTTCGGCGAGAAGGAACTCGGGATGATTTGATCAAGGAGATTTCAATGAAGATCGCTCGTTTTACCGCGGCGGCCCTTGCCGCCATGATGGTTCTTGCAACCGGCTGTTCGAAGAAGGAGGACCTGTCGCAGTATGACGTCCTGCTCAGGAAATGGTGCCGTTCGCTCCGTGACCTGAATTACGCGAATTACCGGGCATGCGAGGCGCATCCCAAATCCGCGCCCGTATTCCAGGAGATGTACCGCGATTATTATTTCGAGGACATCATGATCGTCGACATCGAGGACCCGGACGATGAAAACAGGAAGAAAGACCCCGAGGGGAACGACTTCCGGTACCGAGGGGCGGATTTCGAGTGCTCCGAGGTTTCGAGAAGGACGGGCAGGCCCACGCAGGTGGTCAGGGGGAACGTAATGTTCGTCAGGTATCTCGAAGGGCCCAGGAAGGGAGACGGATGGCTGCTTTCCAACAGGACGATTGTAAGGATCAAGAGATGATGCGGTTTTACGAGCTTTTTGTCGGGTTTCGCTACCTCAAATCGAAAAAGAGCCAGGGCTTCATTTCATTCAATACCCTGCTTTCAATCGGCATCGTTTTTATCGGCGTGTTCATCCTCATCGTGGTCACCTCGGTCATGAACGGGTTCCAGGTCCAGATCAAGGACAAGATACTTGACGTCGATTCGCATATTTCGGTCATCAACATGTACGGCGAGCAGGATGGTTCCGGCGTCGCCGGCTACCGTGACCTTGTGGAAAAGATTAAGACCGTGCCCGGGGTGGTATCGGTCAACCCGTACATTGACGGGCAGGCCCTTATGCGCCACCGTGAAAACATAAGTTATATAATGATCAGGGGCATGGGCGAAGGTCCGGGAATCCCTGAAACGCTCAGGAAGTTCTTTATCGAACAGAAGGATAAACCGGCGGCTGCGAGGGGGGTTTATATCGGCGAAGAGATGTCGAAGGTATACGGCATCGATGCCGGCGACGTGCTGGAGCTGATCGTTCCCAAGGGGCGCCTGACCGCGCGCGAGGGAGTGCAGCCCGGCCTCGGCCGTTTCAGGGTGGCGGGGTTCTTCAAGACCGGATACTACGATTACGACACCAAGCTTGTCCTGATGTCCCTCAGGGAATCGCAGCGTCTTTTTGAGGTCGGCGACATCGCCCTTGGCCTGGGAATCAAGATCGGCGACATATACGCGATGAACAGTATAGCCGAGAAAATTCAGTCGATGATCGGTTTCGAATACGTTGCCCGCACCGCGGAGGAGAAAAATCACAACCTGTTCTACGCGCTCAGGCTCGAAAAACTGATCATGACCATAATCCTCTTCCTGGTGATCGTGTCCGCGGGCTTCACGATCATGGGGACGCTCGCGATGGTGGTCATGGAGAAGAGGAAGGCCGTCGGCATATTGAAATCAATGGGGGCGCGTCCGACGTCGATCATGGTGATTTTCATCCTCGAAGGGTTTTTGATCGGCCTCATCGGCACCGTGTCGGGACTGGTCGCGGGCCTCGCCGCCGCCATCAACCTCGAAGCGATCATCATGTGGATAGAAATGTCGATCAATCTGCTTGTTTCGCATATATACCGCGTGTTCGATCTCGGGACGTTCTACAAGATCACCATCGTGCCGACGAGCGTCTATTACATCGATTCGATCCCGACCGTCGTGGAGGTCGGGTTCGTCGTGTTCATCGCGATCTTCGCCGTTTTTCTGTCGACGGTGGCGGCCATTTTCCCCGCATGGCAGGCCTCGCGCCTGAAGCCGGTCGAAACCATGAGATATGAGTGAGGGGCCATTGTGGATACGGTAATTCAAGCTTCCGGCATAGAAAAAATTTACGGATTCGGGACCGGCGGCCTCAGGGTCCTGAACGACGTGTCGCTCTCGATAGACGGAGGATCGATCGTTTCGATCGTGGGCCCGAGCGGCGCAGGGAAATCGACCCTGCTCAACTGCATGGGGTGCCTCGACGGGTTCCAGTCAGGGACGATGCGGATACTCGGCAGGGACGTCTCGGGGCTTTCGATCGAGGACCTTTCGGGATTCAGGAACCGCCATCTGGGATTCATCTTCCAGCTGCACAACCTGCTTCCCGAATTCACCGCGCTCGAAAACGTCATGATGCCCCTCCTGATAAGAAGGGTCAGGCAGGCGGATGCGAGAAAAAAGGCGCTGGCCCTTCTCGAAAGGTTCAATCTTTCCGAGAGAACCGACCATCGGCCGCCCGAGCTCTCGGGCGGAGAATGCCAGCGAATCGCAGTTGCGCGCGCCATCGTCGGCGAGCCCGACATCGTGCTCGCGGACGAGCCGACCGGCAGCCTCGACCGGGAAAATTCGCGCAACCTCGCCCGGATACTGCTCGATCTCGGCAGGGAGAACGGCACGACGATAATAATCGTGACCCATGACCGCGAGATCGCATCCATGACCGAAAGAACGATTTCTCTTGTTGACGGCAGAATTATTGATGATATAATCGTGGATAGCCATGGCCCAGAGCATTAAGACAATCACCGACAAAGACAGGTTCGAGGGCATCTTTAAAAATTATTTTGCCAAGAAAGATGTGTTCATCAAGACCAAGAGCGGGAACCTCGCCGTTCAATTCCTCGGTTATTCCGGAGAAAATGTCGCGTTCAGGAT
>JAKLIV010000221.1 GCA_022709405.1 Spirochaetota bacterium | reverse complement strand
AAATGCGCGACATGGGATTTGACATCATGCACGTCAACCTGCACAAGACCTTTTCGACCCCGCACGGCGGGGGAGGGCCGGGATCGGGGCCTGTCGGCGTCGCGGATTTTCTAGCACCGTTCATCCCTTCTCCGGTTATCGTGAAAAAGGGAGAAAAATACCTTCTGGACCATGACAGGCCGGACAGCATAGGACGCGTGCATTCATTTTTCGGGAACTTTCTGGTTGCGCTCAGGGCCTATGCGTACATTCGCATGCTCGGTTTTGACGGTCTCAGGGACGTTTCACGGACCGCGGTGTTGAACGCGAATTACCTGATGAGCAGACTCAAACCGGTATACAATCTCCCGATCGACCGCACGTGCATGCACGAGTTCGTCCTCAACGACAAGGACGTGCCCAACGGCGTCACGACCAACGATATAGCCAAGAGGCTGCTGGATTACGGATTCCATGCGCCGACCGTTTATTTCCCGCTGTTGATTCACGGAGCGATGATGATCGAGCCGACCGAAACAGAGTCAAAATCGTCTCTGGACGATTTTATCGCGGTGATGAAAAAGATCAGGGAAGAGTGTGAATCCGAGCCCGATCTCGTGAAGAACGCGCCGCTGACAACGCCGGTGAAACGGGTGGACGCTGTGGCCGCGGCGCGCAAACCGGTCCTGAAATGGACGCGGTAGTACGCCGCAAACCGCCCTGGCTCAGGTTCTCGATTCCTGGCGGGCCGAACTTTACGAGGCTCAAGGCCATCATCGCCGACCGGAGCCTTCATACCGTGTGCGCCGAGGCGCGCTGCCCGAACATCGGAGAGTGCTTTTCCTGCGGTACCGCGACATTCCTCATCCTCGGCAATCTCTGCACACGAAACTGCCGCTATTGCTCAATACCCAAGGGCGCGCCTGCGCCGCCGGATGAGAGTGAGCCTGAACGAGTCGCCTCAGCGGTTGCTTCCATGGGACTGAGATACGCAGTCGTAACTTCGGTGACCCGCGACGACCTGCCGGACGGCGGAGCGGGTATTTTCGCGGAAACGATAAGACAGATCCGCAATGCGAGCCCGGCTTGCGCAGTCGAGGTTCTCGTGCCCGATTTCGCTTCTACGATGGAATCCTCGCTTTCGGTGATTGCCGAGGCCGCCCCGGAAGTGCTGAACCATAACATAGAGGTCGTGCAGAGCCTTTTCGGTGTACTGCGTCCACTCGGCGATTACGCACTTTCGCTCAGGCTGCTTGAAAGGGCGGCTGAATCGGGCCTTACGGTCAAATCAGGGCTCATGGTCGGATTCGGTGAAAGCATGGAAGAAATACGGTCCTGTATAAATGACCTCGCGGATGCGGGATGCTCGATAGTCACAGTGGGACAGTATCTCCAGTCAAGCAGGAACGGATTCGTTCCGGTAAAGTTTTATCATCCCGACGATTTTCGCAAAATTGAAGCCTATTGCCGCTCACGCGGTATAAAACGCGTCATGGCGGCGCCTCTGGTGCGCAGTTCATATCACGCAGCCGATATGGCCGCGGACCCTCGTTGACGATCTGAATATTTGGCCACTCGCTAAAAATAATCTTGATTTTTCCGAACCGGCGATTACACTATACGAAATTCGATCAATTAACGCACTCCCTCAGCGGGTTCGGCGAAAAAAGAGGTGGACCATGAACGGTGAAATTCTTGTCAGGAACGTTTTCTATCTATTCATCATAGCCCTTATTCTTGAATCCTGCATCATGGCTGTCTTTTCCATGAGCATTTTCAAACGCATCGATTCAACACAACCGGTGCAGATGGCAAGGGACGTCATTGTCCTCGCGGTTGCAGTGCTTCTCTGCTATAAAGTCGACGCGTTTCTGATTTTCAGGGAAACCGAAATAAAAGTTCCCTACATGCTCAACGTGGGCATAAGCGCGCTGGTAATGACAAGAATGACGAATCTCATTCGGGATTTCTTCAGCCGAATACGTAACGCCGACTGATCAGCAGATTTCCATATCCTTTTGGACAATGAACGAGACCTGCAGTAGATACTGCGGGTCTCGTTATAAAGGACAGCCGATCCTCATAAAAATTTGTTTCTGCATTCTTGCTGGATGAATTTATATTTTCCGGCAGGGTTCCGCATAAGCAATAAAAATCAGAAAAAATCTAAATTCATGATTATTTTTTGTGATTACCATTGACATCTGATTGAATATTTAATAATATTAAGAATCATTATTAATATGTCCAATCCAAGACGAAAAAGCAGGCAGCGCGAAAGAATCTTTGAAATCATATCCAAAGACAAGACGCACCCGACGGCCCAGGCTGTGTACGATATTCTTAGAAAAGAAATGCCAACGGTCAGCCTGGGAAACGTTTACCGCAACATGAAGATACTGGCAGAAGAAGGGCGCATCGAATGCAGAAATTTTGGAGACGGTATCGAACGCTATGACGCCATAGTAGGACTTCATTATCATTTTGTCTGTGAGCAGTGTAAGTCGGTGACCGATTTCCCGATGGCTCTTCAGTCGGATATCATCGGCATGGCAAAAAAAATTTCCTCTCATACTATAACGGGCCACTCGATCCAGTTTTACGGAATCTGCGACAAGTGCAAGCAAAAGTAGTATCATCTCCGCGATCTTGTTTTCTTTCTTAATATTTCACATTTTCAGAACAGCTTTTTTCAGATCGTATCAAAAAAAATGTAAGGAGAACACCATGAAGGGAAACGAAAAATTAATTGCTACGCTCAACTCTCTGCTCGCCGACGAGCTTACGGCGATCAACCAGTACATGGTCCACTCGGAGATGTGTGACGATTGGGGATATGAAAAGCTCCATAAGCATTTTGAAAAGAGGGCCATTGACGAAATGAAGCATGCCGAAAAACTTATCGGTCGAATTCTTTTTCTCGAAGGAATTCCGTCGGTATCGACCCTGAACAGGATCATGATAGGCGAAAACGTAACAAAACAGCTGGCAAACGATCATCTGGCCGAAGAGGGCGCGATCAAGGCTTACAACGACGCAATTGCGCTTGCGGGGGAAGTCAGGGATTTCGCCACGCGAGATTTCCTCCAGCAGATACTCAACGATGAAGACAGTCATATGGACGGGATAGAAGAGCTGCAGAGTCAGATAGACCAAATGAGCCTGCAGGTTTTTTTAACGACTCAGGTCAAAGAATGACAGAAGGAGGCCAAGCATGGGTGAAATGAATAAGGAAAGCAGGTGTCCGGTAACCGGCTCAATGGGAAAAGTTCCCGGAGCCCGGGGAACATCGAACCGCGACTGGTGGCCGAACCAGTTGAATCTGGGAATTCTTCACCAGCATACATCCGCATCGAATCCGATGGGGTCTGATTTCAGCTATGCCCGGGAGTTCAAGAAGCTTGATTTTCCGGCGCTGAAACAGGACCTGTACCGATTGATGACGGACTCACAGGAATGGTGGCCTGCGGACTGGGGACACTATGGCGGCCTTATGATCAGGATGGCTTGGCACAGCGCGGGCACGTACCGGGCCGGCGACGGCCGCGGCGGAGGCGGCACCGGCAACCAGCGTTTTGCGCCGCTTAACAGCTGGCCCGACAACGTCAACCTTGATAAGGCGCGACGCCTGCTCTGGCCAATTAAGAAAAAATACGGTAAAATGATATCCTGGGCGGACCTCATGATACTTGCAGGAAACTGCGCGCTGGAGTCCATGGGATTCAAAACTTTCGGATTCGGCGGCGGCAGGGTCGATATTTGGGAGCCGGAAGAAGACGTTTACTGGGGTACTGAAGACACGTGGCTTGGAGATAAACGCTACAGCGGCGACCGCGATCTCGAAAATCCGCTGGCGGCGGTTCAGATGGGACTGATCTATGTCAACCCTGAGGGGCCAAACGGGAATCCCGATCCGGTGGCGTCGGGGAAGGACGTTCGCGTCACCTTCGCACGCATGGGGATGAACGACGAAGAAACCGTCGCTCTTGTAGCGGGAGGGCACACCTTCGGTAAATGCCACGGCGCCGGCGATGCGAAGCTTGTCGGCCCTGAACCCGAGGCCGCTCCCATCGAGGAGCAGGGGCTTGGCTGGAAGAGCAGTTATAAAAGCGGTAAGGCGGGGGATACGATCTCCAGCGGGATTGAAGGCGCGTGGAAACCGAATCCGACAAAATGGGACATGGGATACCTGAAAGTGCTGTTTAAATATGAATGGGAGCTTGTAAAGAGCCCGGCGGGAGCGCATCAGTGGCTTGCAAAAAACGTGGCCGACGAGGACATGGTTGTCGATGCCCACAATCCATCGAAGAAACTCAGGCCAATGATGACAACGGCAGACCTGTCGCTTAGATACGACCCGGTGTATGAACCGATCGCGAGGCGGTATCTGGAGAACCCGGAACAGTTCGCGGACGCATTCGCGAGGGCCTGGTTCAAGCTTACACACCGGGACATGGGGCCTCGTTCGCGGTATCTCGGCCCTGAAGTGCCGTCCGAGGAGCTTATCTGGCAGGATCCGATCCCGGCGGTGAATCATCGGCTGGTCGACGGTAAAGACATTGCCGGGCTTAAGAAAAAGATACTGGAGTCCGGCTTGACCGTGTCAGAACTGGTCGCGACAGCATGGGCTTCGGCGTCGACCTTCCGGGGATCAGACAAGCGCGGCGGGGCGAATGGCGCGCGAATCCGTCTCGCTCCCCAGAAAGACTGGGAGGTGAACCAGCCGGTCCGCATGAAAAAAGTTCTGGGTGTTCTTGATGGCATACAGGCGGAATTCAACAAGTCTCAGTCAGGCGGTAAAAAAGTTTCGCTCGCCGATGTTATCGTACTCGGCGGATGCGCGGGAGTGGAAAAAGCGGCGAAGAATGCGGGTGTTGACGTGTCGGTTCCTTTTGTCCCGGGACGCATGGATGCATCTCAGGAACAGACCGATCCGGCATCATTCGCGCTCCTTGAGCCCTGCGCCGATGGATTTCGCAACTATCTTAAAGCGAAATATTCAGTGACCCCGGAGGATCTGCTCGTCGACCGTGCGCAGCTTCTGACCTTGACCGCACCGGAAATGACGGTACTCGTAGGAGGGATGCGCGTAATGGATACCAACTATGGGCAGAGCCGGCATGGAGTGTTTACTCGCAGGCCTGAGGCGCTCACCAATGACTTTTTTGTCAATCTTCTCGACATGGGTACAGCATGGAAGCCGTCTACGGGAGATGCGGATGTATTCGAAGGCCGCGACCGCAAGACAGGCGAACTGAAATGGACCGGAACCAGTGTCGATCTCGTATTTGGCTCAAATTCGCAGCTGAGGGCCCTCGCGGAGGTTTATGCCAGCGATGATTCAAAGGAAAAGTTCGTGAACGACTTTGTGGCTGCCTGGAACAAGGTGATGAACGCTGATCGTTTCGATCTTGCATGTTAAGAGATCTTTCCTTGCTGACCCCATAGCTTAATCGCTATGGGGTCAGCAGTTTTATTCAATGAATTGACGAAAGGGGTTTCGAGTACTTTTATAAATGATGCAATATGTAGCTTCCACTATGATTGCTGTCAAGCTGATTCAGCCAGAGCTGCGATTTTACGTTTCTCCAGCTCATAATCAACCAGCTTGTTATGATAATTAGCGTCGTCTTTCCAGCGAAATTCCTCATT
>JAKLIV010000220.1 GCA_022709405.1 Spirochaetota bacterium | reverse complement strand
TGAAATACTGCTTGAGCAGTTTTTTATAATGCTTTTTTCCTGTCGGAAGTATTTCATAGATGTATCTTTCAGGATTGCCGCTTTCTTTTTCGGTTCCGACCCTTTTCACCCAGCCGTTGTCGACGGCCTTTTTTATCGCGTAGTATATGGAACCGAACTTGATGTCGACATAGTCTTCGAGACGTTCAACGATCTTTTTTTTGATTTCATAACCGTATAGGTTTTCTTCCATCAAAAGACCGAGAATGGTAATTTCAATTTTCATTTAATCGCCCTCTTTATATTTAAATCTTTATATGTCATGCCATGGAATGATTATATTGGATTCATGAAACAAAATCAACAGAAATATTAAAAATTTTTCTATATAACCATATTTTTTATCATATATAATAATTATTATTTCAATATTTATATGGGATATTACATACTGCACGGGGTTAGATGACAGAGGAGGCAGTCGCGGTTTCGGGGATTCCAATGCCGCTTCGGATCCGGTATTTTTATGCATGCGGGCCTCATGAATTTTACTGCTGGGGTATCACGTAAAGGAGATATGACATGAAGCCTTCGGGGATTCTGCAAAAGATTCAAAGCAAGGAAAAAATAACAATCGTTGGTCTGGGAGATTCGCTGACGCAGGGCTGGATGGCAAGAAAGGGTTATCTCGATTTTTTGAAGGAATTGCTTCACGGGAAATATCCGGCGAAACGATTCACTGTCATAAACAGCGGGATCCCGGGAGATACGGCCGAGGGGGGATTGCACCGTCTTTCGCGGGACGCGCTCGATTATAATCCGGATGTGATCCTCGTCCAGTTCGCACTCAATGACGCGTTCATCGGGGTGCCTGTCGATATATTCAGGAACCAGATTGCAGGAATAGTCGCAACCATCAAGAACGACAGCGATGCTGAAGCCGCTCTCCTGACATCGGTATATATTCGAGAACCTGCTGAGTACCGGATGGCTAAAGTATTTTACGATGCGCTCGAAAAGGTTTCAGCAAAGGAAAACATTCCATTCGCCAGGGTTCATGAATACTGGGAAAAGGCGGTCGGGGCAGGGGCCGACCATGGGAGAATGGTCCAGTATGACGGCGTGCATCCCACGGTCGATGGTTACCGGCTGATGGCCGAGGCGGTGTTCGGGCTGTTTGGCGATTGATTAAAAATACTAATACATCGCTGAATGATCAGGAATCAATTAAGTTATACAAGCCATGCAAAAGAGACTACTCCCAATCCGGTTTTTCAGGATTTATTCTCTTCTGATAACAGGTCCAGCATCTCTTCGTACTTGTATTGCCCGACCATCTCGCGCATCACCTGCGCAGCCGTCGGGTCGTACCGGGCGACATTGCCGAGGAGTTCGCCCAGCAAATCAATATTGGCGCTGGTAATGGCGTCGCGCAGGCTTCCGATAAGTTCGGGCGGAAGAGAGGTTATTGCTTCGCGCATGCGATTCCTGCCTGCGGCGGTCGCCGACCCATCCTGCGCGGCGATGGTCTGCTCATAAACATATTCAACTCCAGCCAGGTTTTTTATGATTTCCAGCAATTCCGTTTCCTTGAACGGTTTAGCCAGGTAGCCGTCTGCGCCGGTCGCCAGCACCTGATGCCTGTCCTCATCAAAGGCGCTGGCCGTGACAGCGATAATGACCGTCTCCCTGCCTTCCGGTGTCTCCTTTATGCGCCGAGTCGCTTCATACCCGTCCATAACCGGCATGGTCATATCCATGAGAATCACCCGCGGCCCCCACTCGCGCCATTCATCAATGGCCTCGGCGCCATTGACGGCTTCCCGGGTGGTGAACCCGATTGCGGTGAGCATTTTTGAAAGAAGCTGCCTGTTCGTTTCGCGATCGTCGGCGATGAGGATGCGCATGCCTTCATGGGCGGGCTGCAGCCGGAGCACGCGCTTTTTCAGCTCGCGATGCTCGACATCCTCCTCCTTTCCTTCTCTGAGAGGCACGGTGAATCTGAAAATGCTTCCCTTGCCCACCGTGCTGCTCATTGTCATCGCGCCTCCCATGATCTGCAGGAAACCGCGGCACAATGCGAGTCCGAGGCCGGTACCCCCGCTCTGGACTCCCGCATTTGTCTGTTCAAAGGGTTTAAAAAGCAGCCCGATCTCATTTTCGGCAATTCCCGGACCGGTGTCTTCGACTTCGAAGAGGATCTCCGCATCCGCATTCCGATTGCCCCGAACTCCGACACGAAGCGCGACGCCGCCTTCTTTGGTGAATTTAACGGCATTGCCAACCAGGTTGATAAGCACCTGCCGGAGCTTGCTTTCATCAGTGATAACCCAGCGGGGCAGGTTCGCCGCCCGATCCACAATCAGGCTGAGCCGTTTGGCGTCGGTCCGGACACGGAACATCATCGTCAGGTCGTCAATGAGTCCGTAAAGGTCGAAGGTTTTCGGGAGGAAGGTCGAGCGTCCGGCCTCGATCTTCGACATCTCGAGTATATCGTTGATGAGGGAGAGAAGGTGCTCGCCGCTGCGGTTGATGACTGAAATATGCTCCCTCAATTGCGCAGTCAGGTCCGGGTCCCTCAGCATGAGCTGAGTGAAGCCAAGGATTGCGTTCATCGGTGTCCGTATCTCGTGAGACATGTTGGCCAGGAAAATGCTCTTGGACCTGTTCGCGGCTTCGGCCGCCTCCTGTGCCTCCTTCAGCGCCGTAATGTCCCGAACCGTGCCCCTGAATCCGACTATTGAGCCCTTGTTGTCCAGGATGGGATATACTGACGATGCGGAGTAGACATTCCGGCCGTCCCTTTTGCCCAGCCGCCAGTAAAAATCCCCATGGGGTTTGCCGGTTTTGTAGACTTCTTTGAAAATACCGGAAATGCGGTGAGATTCTTCATCGTCCATGTAATCACGGAAGTTGAGGCCTGCTATATCAACGGTCTCGTATCCCAGGAATCTTTTCAGTGCAGGATTGCAATAAAGCATGGACCCGTGCAGGTCGACTTCGTAATAGCCGCTGTCCATGGTTTCCAGTATGGTCCGGTATTTTTCCTCCGCTTGCTTCAATTCCGATTCAACCCGCCTGATATCGGTGATATCGCGGATTGATTCAATGGCGCCGATGATGCTGCCGTCTGTGCCGAAAAGTGCGCTCGCGAAACCCAGTAGAATAGCTCCGTTGGTTCCCAGTTTTGGAATGAACGATTCAGCGGTCAGTATGGACCCTTTTCGCTGGACATTGGCGTATTTGGCCATCTCGTCTTCCGATGAGAAAACGCGATCAACGAGAATGGGCCGCCGTTCGCCGTAAAAGGGAAGCGCATATTCATAATCGCCCTTTCCTATCATGTCGGATGCATTAACCCCCGTAATTTCCTCCATGGCGCGGTTCCAGGCGGTGACAATTCCCTCTCGGCTGATCACGAAGGTTGCTATTGGAAGGAAGTTGATTATGTCCGCGAGACGACGTTCCGAGTCGCGCAACGCCTGTTCGTAGCGTTTGCGGCTGGATATGTCCCTGAAATACCATATCCTGCCATAGTACCTGCCGTTGTCCCCCGCCATGGGAGCCGAATAGCGGTCAAGGGTCCTGCCGTCCTTGAGCGCGATTTCGTCGCGGCTGACATCGGTGCGGTGTTCATAGAGATATCTTATTTTGGCGAGGAATTCGTCTGGATTGACGAGCTTGTCCAGTACAGAATTGAGGGCCATTTCATCGGATTTTGATTCCAGCACTTCATCGGGGATTCCCCATATTTTCACGAAACGCCGATTAAATGAAATTATGGCGCCGTTTTCGTCAACCACCAGAATGCCGTCGATGGATACTTCCTGCTGCGTTGTGAGCAGGATGTTCCTTAGCTTCAGTTCCTCCTCGGCGCGTTTTCTTTCGGTGATCTCCCTCGATACTCCGACATAACCGTTCAGACGGCCGCTGCTGTCACGCATGGTCTTCACGTTGATCTCGACCCACACGGTGGAACCGTCCCTGCGGTATTGCTCGATCTCAACACGCATGGTCGGGTTTTCGCCCCGCTCGATTTCGGGACGTAGACGTCCATACTCGTTCATGATGGCGCTGATTGATGCGGGAGTCATGGTTTCATCAATTCTATTCCTTATTTCCTGGTCGGCTGTCACGCCGCGCAATTTCAGGACCGCAGGGCTTACGTAGGTGAATCTCAGTTCCGGATCGAGAGTGAAGATAACGTCATCGGAGTTTTCTGCAAGAAGACGGTACCGCTCCTCGCTCCGGTGGATCGCCTCTGCCGCCTCCTCTTTCTGTTTTTCGGCCCGCTTGCGCTCGGTAATGTCCCTATTCACTCCGTTGAAAGAGATCGGTTTGCCGAGAACGTCCCTGTTCAGAACGGCGTTGATTTCCATCCACACCCGGTTGCCATTCTTGGCGATGTGCTCGGCTTCCATCACGATCCAGTCCGAAGGGGCATCGCCGGTCACGATTCTACGGAAGGCTGCCTGGACCGCCTTTTTGGTTTCCCGGTCATAGATATTGTCCATCTTCATGCCCATCGCATCTTCGCTGGTGTATCCCAGAATCCGCTCCACGGATTTTGAAGAGTAGGTGTAGGACATGGTTCCAAGGTCAAAGATCCAGAAGATGTCGCTCGTGTTTTCGACGAGAAACTTGTATTTTTCTTCGCTTTCTTGAATTTTTTCATTCATCGCGCTAATGTTTTCGTTCTGGTTCTCGATCGTCCTGGCGTGGATAAAATTTTTCTTGTGGGCCGCATACAATATCATCGAGATAAGCCATGCGATCATCGTCAGCATTGTGCCGTTGCGATAGTGGCCGAAGAGCTGCCCGGGATCATGCTGGACGTGGCTTATCCCGAGGAGGAAAAGCGCCAGCGTAACCGCGTATATCGCCAGGCTTGCCGCATTCCTCAGCAGCAGACCGGCCCCTAATCCAAAGGCGACGATTACGTAGGCCGATATCTGTCCATGGATGAACTGGTCGAACATGGTAGTGATAATGCCCGAAACAATCAACATGAGTCCGAACCCGATGACGGTGATGCCGTGGCGCCGACCGATATCGGCCGCGGTACGCGGCGGCCTGATATAGAATGCGATGATCGCAAGGATAATAAAAAATACGGTAGCGGTGTGAACCATGAAGAGCCCGAGGTAACCGGGGGACTCCCACAGTCCTTTTCTCCAGTTGAGCAGATCTAAGGCAATTAATACCAGAAAAAGGAAAAGAAGCGTCGGTGCGAATATTCTGCAGCGATTGAAATTCGTCAGCGTTAGTTGACCGTGAAATTCAACTTTGGACTCGGAGGGAATTGTCTGATTGAAAAATGTTGATCTGATTTTTTCCAGCATATCCCTTCCATGGATTATTGTTTGAAATCAGCCCGGCATCAATTGCACTGAAAAAAATTGATAACCCTGCCGTAACAACACTCTGATAAAATATGTTCATACACCATTACTAATGCAAAGGTCAAGAACAATTAGCGGTTGGATGGCGTTATATGAATGATTGAATTATGGGAATGGGTCCTTTATTTATCATGATTATTCAGATACAGAAATAACGGACAAAAAATGGAGGGACTGCTCCCCCCATTTTTTAAATGGATTTTTCTTCAATTTTAAAATTTCAGATGGATTTTATCCGCCTCGATAAGGGGGTAATCATCCAGTTTTTGCTTCAGGTCGATCATCGTTCCGATATTGCCGACGAGGGTTCCTGAAG
>JAKLIV010000022.1 GCA_022709405.1 Spirochaetota bacterium | reverse complement strand
GGGACAGCGTCGAATACGTCGTCGAGGACCAGGGCCCCGGCTTCGATTTCGGGTCGCTCCCGGATCCGAGGGACCCCGAGAATTTTTTCAAGAACAGCGGAAGGGGGCTTCTGATCATCCGCATCCATATGGACGAGGTCGACTGGAACGAAATGGGCAACCGCATCCGCATGAAAAAATACAGGACTGAACACAACGAGGCTCACTAGGGGGAGAAAATGTTCACGATCAAGTGGGAGGGCGACGCGGTCGTCATACTCGACCAGAGGCGTCTGCCGGTCAGGGAAACATACAGCACCTACCGCCATTATTCCGGCGTGGTGAATTCGATAAAGGACATGGAAATACGGGGCGCTCCGGCGATCGGTGTTGCCGCCGCAATGGGAATCGCGCTCGCGTCGCTTAACTTCGACGACGCCAAGCCGGAGAAATTCAGGGAGAGAATGAACGACGCGATCGGGCTTTTCGCGGCCGCACGACCGACCGCGGTGAACCTTTTCTGGGCCATTAACAGGATGAAGGCGGTCCTCGAGTCCGCATCCGACAAAAACTCGGCGAGGGAAAAACTGAAGGCCGAGGCGCTGCGAATCTACGAAGAGGACATTGCCGCCAACAGGGAAATCGGGCGTCTCGGGAGCGCCTACATCAAGGACGGAGACACGGTCATGACCCACTGCAACGCGGGCGCGCTCGCGACCGCGGGTTACGGGACCGCGCTCGGAGTGATACGGGCCGCGGTCGAGCAGGGCAAAAAGATACAGGTCTTCGCGTGCGAAACCAGGCCCTATCTCCAGGGCGCGCGGCTCACGGCATGGGAGCTGATGAAGGAGGGTATCCCCGTGACGGTAATCACCGACGGCATGTCGGGCCACTTTATGAGCCGGGGTGCGATTCAAAAGGTGATCGTCGGCGCCGACAGGATTGCGGCCAACGGCGACGCGGCGAACAAGATCGGCACTTACGGACATTCGGTGCTGGCCAGGGAGCACGGTATCCCGTTTTACGTGGCGGCGCCGGTCTCCACACTCGACCCCGGAGTCGCGACCGGGAACGAAATCCCCATCGAAGAGAGGAGCGTCGACGAGGTGGCTTATATCGGCGAGAGGCAGATCGTGCCTGAAGGGGTTTTCATACGCAATCCTTCTTTCGACGTTACCCCGGCTCGCAATATATCCGCGATCATAACCGAAAAGGGAGTGATCGAAAATCCCTGCGGCAGGGGGATTACCGGTTTTCTCCAGGGGCTGAAGTAGGGAGTTTATTGACCCCCTCCCGTCCTCCCCCTTAGCAAGGGGGAGGTGACTGAGCGAAGCGAAGTCGGTGGGGGTTTGAATGATTGTCCGCCACTCCGTGCCTATCTTTTCTTGCCGCCCTGGATCGCGTTGAGCAGTAATTTCCTGTTCACCGGAGATGTTTCTGTTTTCAGGAGTTCGGGTAGTTTTTTCCGCGCGTCCGCGAGGTCGATGTTTCTGATGATATAGAGATACATTTTTTCCCTTGTCTGGGCGCTTTTTTCTTCGGCGGCAATGCTGATTAATTTTGATACTGAACCTTCATCCGCCTTTCTGCCCGCCAGGGCCCCAACCAGTGCGGCCCTTACGCCCGGGTTGTCCTCTTTTCTGAGCCGTTTGATCAGGATGCCGTTCACATCGGGGTCCTCGAAATCCTTGATCGACGCTATTGCGGCCGACCTGTAGCGCGGATTGTCGGAGTCAAGTTCGTCCTCGATCGCGTCGATCGCGTCATCATGGCCCGTTTCTCCGGCTGCAGAAATCAGGGCCGGCGTCATGGGGCCTTCGTTCGACAATTCGGATATGATTTTTTCCCTGATGTCCTCCGCCGTGTTTTGAAGGTCTTCGCGGTAGCTCCGGGCCATGTTTCTTGACAGGGCTCCGAGCGTCAAAACGGCGCTGCCGGCGACATTCAGGCCGCTCTGGTTTTCCGGAGCGCGTTTATGGTATGCGTTCCAGAGTCCTTCGATCGTGGCCGGGACCGGTTGTGCGAGGGTAGCGATCGCCCCGGCTGAAAGAATCCTCACCCTTTCGGCGCGCGCTGCATCGTTCATGATCCTCACGAGGGCGCCCTGCGCTTCAGCGTGTCCGACCCGCGCGAGGGAGTTGATCGCCGTGGAGTTCTGCCCGGAGGTGAGCCGGCCTGAGGCGACCAGCCCGGCAAGCTTCATCGAATCTTCGGGGAAAAGGGCCAGATACCCGGCGATTCCCTTTTCGGTTTCTTCACCGGAATTCTTCAAGAGCATTGGTTCCGCCACTGAGTTGAACGACACGGTTCCATAGGCTTTTCTCAGCTCCGCCAGCTTCAGCATATCCGCGAACGAATGCCTGTTTTTGGGCTTCGATCTCCAGTCGGCGAGAATTTTCTTGAACGATCCCGCTTCTTTCCATATCGCCAATTTTTCACCGGGCCTGAATTTTGCTTTTTTTGCGCTGAACGTCACCGATGATGTGACATATGAATCTTCAGAGTAAAAAAAGGTCACCTTTTCCCTGCCGCTCGACCTCCTGAGCCAGGTGAAAGGCTTTCCGTAGAATATCTCGGCGCGGGATTCCCTCACCGCAGCGGTTATTTCGCCGTTGGCATGGCCTTCCCTGTCGGTTATTTCGGCATAGCCGGTTTTTCTTTTTTTCAGGGAGATCTTGTCGTAGAGGTATTCGGCTTCATACGAGCCGGCGGAATCGTTTTCCCTTGTATGCCAGGCGGATGTTATGCTTTTTTTTATCACGAATTGCATCTGACGTATTATGGCCGCGATGTCTTTTTCGTCGTCGGGAGCGATATCTGAAGGGAAATGGACCTTCTTGACCGCGCCGTTTCTGGCGAACTCGACGATAAAGGGCGATGCGTATATTCGGTCGAGGTCCGTGTAATTCGCTCCGTCGAGAGACAGCGACAATCCCGAAAATTGAAACATGACCTTTATAGTTTTCTTTTTTTCGAGCACTCGTGAGTTGAGCCTGCCCTTGAGTCTCAGCCTTTTTGCGGTCCTGATCTGCTTGTTGGCGCTCCGGGTCAGTGTTTCGCCATATGATACCGCATGTGTCTGTCTGGAGTTGTCTTCCCAGTAAATGCCGGGCGGGGTTCTCTTCCAGAATGTGTATGCCAGGAGAATGAGAACCGCGGCGGCGGACACATACAGCCATACTTTTTTATCTGACATGAAATTCATGGTCTCTATAGGTGAGTGTTTTGCGGGTAAAATGTCTACTAAAAAAAAGCGATGCCGGAAATTAAATACCCTCTCCGGCAGGAATCGACGGCAGGGCTTTCTTTTCAGTCGAAGTTGAATTGCTGCGTGTCCATGGGCCTGTCGAAGGACCCGAAAGTAAAGGAGTTTGAATAGCTGAAACCGAACCTGTTCTCGGACCGGTATGCGCCCGGGATGTGTCCCATCCACCATAAATTCAGGGAGTCCGAAATCGGAACCTTGAGCATGAGTTTGTCGGGCCTGAATGTCACTATCCTCAGATCGATCTCTTTGCCCAGAAGATCGGCCGTTCCCTGAATCAGCCCCCAGAAAAGAGGGGAATTATATTTACCGCCGGCCGGCCTCGTGATTTGCTTCCATGATGCCGATGCGCCGGCTTCCATCGGGTCGGGCGCGGTTAAAAGAAACGTATGTCCGGGCGGGAGCTCGTAAGCCGGGACGGATTTTTTAAATGCAATCGCGGGAACATTATATTCAATCGACGCAGGTCTTTCCTTGCAGCACTGGTTGTGAGTATGCAATTGAAAGACGGCAAGAAAGGTCATGCATGAAATCAGTATTGAGGCTCTTTTCATCATATCATTTAAAATATATCGGCAACGGCGCCCGCGTCAAGGCGTCTTTCATTAAAAAAACCATTTGTAATAAAGAACCAGAATTTCTCTTCCATAGACGATTGCCGTCATCATGCCTATAAAAAGAAAGGGGCCGAAGGGGATTCGGGAACGCAGGCCCTTCCCGGTTTTAACCGCGTAGACGATTCCGACGATTGCGCCGGAAATGAGCGACGCCTCCAGCGCGACCACCGCCAGTTCGAGGCCCAGAAACAGGCCGATCGCCGCAGCGAACTTGACATCCCCACCGCCGAACGAGCCGGGAAAAATCAGGAGCACGGTGATGAAAAAACCCGACATCAGCAGGAGGCCGTACAGGCTTTCGAGAGGTGAGTTGGTCAGCACGACCGGATACAGCGAGAGAAGACCGAATGCGGCGATAAGAGAATTCGGAATGGTCATGGTCTTCACATCGACCGTTGAAATGCACAGGGCGAGACCGGCCAGCAGGAACACTGCCACGAAATAAAAGCTCAGGCCGAACTTGAAATAAAGCATGAGCGCCAGAAATCCGTACAGGGCCTCCATGAACGGGTATGCGGAAGAAATACCGGCGCCGCACGACCTGCACCTGCCCTTTGCGGCGAGGTAGCCGATCAGCGGAACGAGGTAGGCTCCGCCGATTCCCGCTCCGCACCGGGGGCATCGGGAGGACGTAAACAGCGCCTTTTTCCATGACTCCCTGAGCTCGCCTGAGGCGGTCCTGAGCGCGAGCGTGTAGTAAAAGCTGCCGAAAATGGTTCCGCCGATGAATATGAATACGGTCCGCATCTCTTCCATGTGTCAGTTTCCTATGGTGAAATAGTAGTTTATCCCGAAAACCAGATGGTTCCCGGTCACGTCGATCGTCCTTTTCAGCGAACTTTTACCGCTCCTCACCGGCTCCGACACGCCCTGCTGGAATACCCATTCGGCCGACACCGACAGCCTTTTGATGATCAGCGGGAATTCGGCGCCGATGAAAAGATGATAGCCGAGAACGTGCGTGTCGAAGACCTCTTTGCGGCTGCTCGCCGGGAGGCCCAGGGCCGGGTCGGGGTCCGACTGCTTTATTTCGAGGTTGACGAAGAGGACGCTGAACCCGCCTCCGAAATAAAATATGCAGCGCCTCGTCGCCTCGAGAAGGAACCCGAACGAGAGCGGCAGCGAGATCTGCCGCGTGTTGAACCTGATGGTGTTGCGGTCGCCTCCCTGCGGCTTCACGCTTCCCATGGTCGGGTACAGGAACGCCTCGAGGTAGTTGAATCCCAGCCTGATCATGAAGAACTCGATCCTGAATCTCGCGTTCACGCCCAGAATGCCAACGTAGGGCACGTTGAGCGAAGTGACCTCGGTCCCCGAATTTGCGGCCCGGTAGCTTTCTATGGCGTTGTTGTAGGACGCGATTTCCTCCTCTATGTTGTTCGGGTCATAGGTGATGCCGCCGCTGATGCCTATGCCGATCTCCTTGATCGCGAACGCCGGCGCGGCGCACAGCATCACTATGATCGCGGCCAGGATCAGATGTGCTTTGCCCGTCATGGTCAGGTCCCCTTCCTGCCGATGTTCACGAAGTAGTACGAGAATCCGATGTTAAGCCTGAATCCGGCGAAGTCGATTTTCGAGTAGTCAGATCCGCTCTTGATCGTGTCGGTGGCGCCGTTATAGTATCCGAGCGTCGCGGTTATGGCTATGTCCTCCCTGAAAAAGTATTCGCCTGTAAGCATGATGACCCAGGGGAACGTCCATCCGTCAAACGTCGCTCCGCCGCTCACGGCCGACGATTTGAAGCTGTTGCTGTATGAGCCGTAGGCGAAGGCCATCCCCCCGCACAGCGAGATCCTGACGATGTTGCCGAACGGGATCGAAGCTCCCAGCATGAACGGGATGTCCACGATCCACAGCGAGTATTCGGCCTTGAGCTCGTTTTCGGCCTGGTCGAGCGAGGCGCCCCGGCCGCCGAAGAAATTCATGGCGAAATTGGCCTGCATCCTGAAAAGGAAGTACGTGGCGAACACGACCTTGAAATCTATCCCGCCGCATGCGCCGAGGAGCTTGTTGATTTTTTCTGTGTCCGCACCGTCCATGGACCTGTTGATGCCGTCGATGCCGTTACTCACTCCGAGAACGTTCTCCTGGAACCCGGAACGGAGATTGCCTCCCATGTCCGGGGCCAGCCCCAGGTTCGCGCCGAGCGAGACAACGGTCTTGAGCGCGTATGCCGGCGAAGCGAGGAGCAGAAGAACCGCTGCGGCGATGATTATCTTCCTATTTGACATAATAGAAGACCCCGCAATGGAACCTGTTGCCGCTGTAGTCGACCGTAAAGTTTTTCCAGTCGTGGGCCGGGTCGATGTCGATGACCGGCCCGTTGTCGCCGTAGAGCAGCTCCCAGTCAAGGTACAGGCCGAAGTCCCGCGTAAGGCGTATCTGCACCCCTGCCGTGAGCCCGTGTGAAAACACGATTTTCCTGAGGTTTTTTTTCGCCGTGGAGCTTTTGACGTAGCCGCTGCCGATCATCCATGCGCCGCCTGCGCCGATGTAGAACTTGCCGCTGTCCCGCAGGGGAAAGTTCAGGCCGCCGTAGAGCGGGAACGCGAGGTACTGGATGCTGGTTTTTCTGAGCCCGCCGTAGGAGTTGTTCAGGATTTCGCCTTCGGACGCAAGAAAGCTCTGCTCCAGGCCCAGTTGGATGAACGCGAAGCGGATGTCGGTCTTGACGCGCGCTCCGAGGATGACGTTTATCTGCGGGCTTACCTGCGCGCCCGGAAGCGAGGAGAGGTTGCCCACGTCGTACTGGAGGCCCAGATGGGCCGCAAGGCCGATGTTGTCGTTGGCGCGGATGCTCGGGCACAGGGCGGCATACAGGATGAAGAGGGTGATCAGCGCTTTGATCATTGTGTCGGTGCGGCCCCGGCCCGGGCCTTTCAGCCCCCGAGTTTTTTGGTGAGGATTTCTTTTACGATCGCGCCGTCGGTCTTGCCTTTGAGCTCCTTCATCAGGGGGCCCATGATCTTGCCGAAATCCTTCTGGGAAACACCGCCCATGGCCGCGATCTTCTCGTCGATGTATTTTTCGACCTCCGCGCGGTCCATCTGGGCCGGCAGGTATGTCTCGAGGATCACGAGCTCCTTCGCTTCCTGGTCTGCGAGGTCGGCGCGGTTCGCCCTGGTGAATTCTTCTATGGATTCCTTTCTCCTTTTGGCCGCCCGGGCTATCACTTCCAGGACCTTCTCGTCGTTGAGCTCTTCGCCTTTTTTGGCTTTCTCGTAGGTGATGTCCGATTTGAGCATTTTAAGGGTCGAAGACCTGATCCCATCGCCGTTTTTTATCGCTTCACGGAGATCTCCGTCGATTTTTTTTTGTAGATCCATTGTTTTTCTCCTTGACCTCAAAGGCCTTTTATTATGGCGTACTGCATTTCAGATAATTTCTGAAAAAACAGCATGTTAATGGATTAACGCAATCGACATTATCGGCGGTTTTATAAAAATCAAGAAAAATAAATTTTCGATTTATTGACACTAAGATTGAATTTATATATTTTAATTTACATAACAAGTATTTTTTTCTTTACTTTTTACCGGGAATGAATAGATGTCACCTATGATTACTAAAAAGTTGTTCACAACCGTTGCGATTATCCTGCCGATTATGCTGTGTTCATGCGCCAGCTCCACGGTCACCGAGAGAAACATCAGGATGGAATTATCCAGGGCCAAGCGGATGATACAGACCGACAGAGATAAAATGGTCAAGCTCAAGGACAAAAAGGTCAATAAAAGGGGATTTTTCTATGTCATCGACAATTCAGGCCTTGTGGTCTATCATCCCCAGGAGCTCCTCATCGGGAGGAATTTCAACAACTACTGGTTCATTCAGGCCATTTTAAAGAACCGCAGCGGATGTCTGAGCTACCTGGTCGGCACCCAGGAGCATTATATCTTTTTCGACAATATCAACCGGAGCCAGATCCTGTGCTACTCCGTTTCTGCCGCCGACATGGAGGGCCCCCTCGACAAGTGCGCACGGGTAAGCCCGGAGGATGTCCAGACCGGGGATGAAGCCGAAGGAGGCGCTGAACCCAGGATCGAATCCCAGGGAGAAACGGATGGATCTTCCGAAAGCAAGTGACATCCTGCAGCTTTCCATTCTTTTTTTTGTCATCTTCGATCCGCTCGCGAGCTTTTCCTTTTTCATCGTCGCAACACAGAGTATGCCTGCACCGCAGCGCAGGAAGACCGCGGTCCTTGCGGTGCTGGTCGCATCATTGATTTCCTATTCGGTGCTTTTCCTGGGTGAGTCGGTTCTGTCTGTATTCGGCGCAGACATGCACGATTTCAAGATAGCTGCCGGCGCAATTCTGTGCATCCTTGGCATAAAAATGTCGCTCGGCGAGGCGCTCGCTCGCGACGGCGAGGGAGCATCATCGTCCCAGGCGGTCGCGGCCCTGATCGGGACCCCGCTGCTTACCGGGCCCGCGGCCATAACGACGATAATCATCGTGGTCAAGGATTACGGCCCCGCTGCCCCGGCCTTGGCCGTCACCTCGGTGCTGGTTTTCACCACGCTCCTGTTTCTGGCATCGTCATATCTCGGGCGTTTCATCAACACCACGTTCGTCAGGGTCATGTCGACCATCCTGGGACTGATCACGATTTCGTGGGGGGTGAAGTTCATCAGGGCCGGGCTTTCACTGTAGTGCTTCATAAGACGGCCACCGAGGCTTAGAAGGCATGGAGGATATTCCAAACCCCCGCCGACTTCGCTTCGCTCAGTCACCTCCCCCTTACTAAGGGGGAGGAAGGGAGGGGGTAAGACAGCCTCCTGCGTCAATCCCGGAAAGAACTGAAAAAATACAGGCTGAAGGCCGTTACGACAACCGAATGGCTCATCTCTCCGGTCCTGATCATTTCGAGGATTTCGGCTTCGGTCGCGGTATGGATTTCGATGTCCTCCGAGGGGTCGAGCGACTGGCCCGACACTTTTCTGCATCCAGTCGCATGAAAAAAATATATGTGGTTGTTCAGTATCGCCGGATTCGCCGAGAGCTTTTTCATGAGGACCATGGCCCCAGCATCGTAGCCCGTTTCCTCGAGGAGCTCCCTCCTCGCGGTTCCCTCGGGTCTTTCCCCTTCTTCGACGAGGCCGCCCGGAGTTTCGAGGGTGAGCTCGTCGGTGCCGAGCCGGTGCTGCTTCACGAGAATGAACCTGCCTGACTCGTCCTGGGCGACGATGTTGATCCAGTCCCGGGTTTCGAGTACGAGAAAATCGCTCGTCACTTCCAGAGCGGGATGATGGCACCGGACCTCCCTGAGGTCGAAAATCCGGCTCGAATACGCGGTGGTGGTTTTAATCCTGTTCCATTTTTTCATATTTGAATTCCCGTGATGCGGCCGCTCGATGCGTCAGAGCCTGAGGACGCCCGGGAGGAAGGCCCCGATGAAATCCTGGTCGTTCATGCCGGTAAGGTCCCGGTGGCGTTCGGATCCCACGCCGATCAGCTCCTCGCCGCAAATACAGATGTAGTTCCTTCCGGCGGCATGGTTGTGGCAGAAGTATTTCTTCTTTTCATCGGCACGTTTGAAAAACCCGGCCAGTTTTTCATCGGTATGCATGTCGTTTTTGCGCCGTTGTATGGTGTTCTTCGTGAGCACGACGGCCTCCATCTGTCCTCTTTCGCAGGTGATGAGCCTTGAATACTCGCTATCATTGTTCCGGTCGAGCGCCGTTCTGATATAATCGTCGCAGGTTTTGCTTTCGCATTCCTGCCTGGTGAAATATTTCGACAGCCTCATGGCGCCGTACCGGCCGCCGGTGTATTTGCCGTACACGAAGGCTTTCTGCTTCAGGTACTCGAAGCATATATAGATCGAATCGGCCGGGTCCTCCGACGCCTGCGCCGTGAGGAGATCAAGCTCCCTGCCGCAGATGTAACAGCGCGGAGCGTCCTGCTCGGCGTGTCCGGTCGTTTCAAGACAGGTTCGTGGGTTTTCCATGATGACCTCGCTTTATTTATTTAGCCACGTCGCCTTCGAAGAGTTCATCGAAAAAATTGATCAGGTACTTCACTTCCTTTATGAATCCGGTTACTGTCACCGTGTTCTGGGTGTGTTCAAACAGTTCGGTCCCCAGAAAACTGGTGCGGGCTCCGCTGAGCTTCAGGAATTCATTGAACCTGCGGCCCTGCACCTGGGGGATTATTCTGTCGTTGCTTGCGTGCAGGATGAAATACTTGCAGTCCGGTATTTTTTTGCCGGATTTGAACATCATGTTGCCGTCGATGTTCTCCAGGCCCTTATTGTGAAGGTCCATTATGACCATGTCGTTGAACAGTTTCTGACCGAGAATTTTCTTCATGGCTGCCGTATCGGTGGGCCCTGGTTCAGAGGCCCGTATGGCCCTGCTTATCAGGATTTTTTCCTTTTCGCTGAAATGATCGCTTTTCATCGATATGGCCATTTTCACGAAAAAGTCGACCTCCATTTTATTGCTGTTATAGAAGTCGACGAGCTGTTTTCCTTCGAGAAACGGGCCGATAAGAAAAACTTTTTTCGGATAAATTTCAGGGGGTACGCTGTTGAGTGCGACCATCAGTCCGCTTGCGGCCAGACAGACGCCGAACGCGCGGTAATCCCCGGGAATCCTCGCGTGCAGGCCCTCATACACCAGAGAAATGTCGCGTATCGCTTCGGACATTTCTTTCTCGCCTTCCAGCCCGGTGATTGACGGCACCAGCATGTTCATTCCGGTCACATCGGTGATCGCCTGGCTTATCAGGTGCATCTGGGGATGATTGTTCCCCTGCGGCGTCACGCCGTGGATCATCATGTAGTTGATATTTGAGCTCAGGCGCGTGTTGAAATACCTGATAACCGATATATCACGGTTGGCCCATGTTATCGTAATGCTTTCTTTTTTTACAAACCGGGGTTTCGTGATTCCCGTCATGTGCAAAAGGAATTTCACGCTCGGTTTCTGGAGATACCTGAAATATACGAACACGGACAGGGAACTGCCCAGCAAGAGGATTATTGCCGCGGCTGTAGCGATTTTTTTCATAGGATGTTTACTGGCCGACCATCGCGTTCAAGATGGCTTACATCATTAATACAGTAATAACCAAATATCAAATAAAAAACGGATCAATAGAAGGAAATATTTTTTTGTTGCCAAAACTGAAATTAAACGGAAGGCTTTGGCATGAAATCAGGGTGAAACTCAGGGTAAGGTTTCTAACCGCGAAATAGGGAGCATCTATAGATCACGCCTCGGATGTTCCATTTTTATGAGTGTATACAATGGTGCATTACCTTCTAAGATCCCATGTCGAGCAATCTGCGCGATTGATTATATCGGATATTCTATACTATTTTTTCATCGTCGCAGCGGTCATTATCTGTTCGTTTCTCGTATACCGGCGCCTTATCGACGGCGGAATGGAGAAAAGCAGGGTACGATGGTTCGCGGTGCTCGCTCTGGTCTTCGTTCTCCCGGTGAGCATCATGGGGGGCAGGGCGGTCACGATTTTCTATTATCCGCCCTCGCAATGGTCAATCGGCTTTTTCATCGAGAAATTCCTTCACGAAAATATGATCACCTACCATGGGGGGTTCGCGCTTTTGATATTGTTTTTTTCTGTCGTGATATTTCTGCTTCGGCTTCCATTTGGAAGGACATGGGATATCGTATTCATTTATCTCCCGGTTGGCCATGCCGTGGGAAGAATAGGCTGCCTGATGGCCGGATGCTGCTGGGGCGGTCACCTGAGGTGCCGGTTCTTCGGCGACTATTATTACTTTAACAATCCGGTTCCGCTGTATGAGATCATTTTTCTGTCGGCGCTGCATGTTGTTTTAAACAAATCATATGCCATCATGGAGAAAAAAGACCTCCAGGAGTCCTTCAGGGGGACAATAGTCTCATTGTATCTGGTGCTCTATGGGATTTTCAGGTATCTGATAGAATTCATCAGGACTGAAAAAAGGATATTCGGCGGCCAGACTCAGGCGCAGATGGCCATGATCATTTTTATCGCGGCCGGAATCTTTATTATGACTTTGATATTTGCGAGGAACAATGGTTTCAGGTATAAGCAAAAAATGTGACCGGCATGTCGTGCGCGCTTGGCTCTGCCTGACCGGATTTCTTCTTGTTTATGCGTCAGCTTCATGCGTCATTTTTCATGCTTCCGGCGTTTTCAACTTTTCTTTTTCCTTTTTCCGTACGGCTTCGATCGGCGACGCTTATTTCAAATCCGCGGCGTACCTGCCGGTTCTGCTGTTCTATTTTCTGTCCCCGGCCTGGATGGTTCTGTCCGAAATTCCCGTATCAGGCCTGTTCAAATGGAAGAAGCCGGGCCCGTTTTTTTACATAGGCCTGGCGGCCGGCGTGACTTACGTTATCGTGACATTTGTTCAGGTGCGATACAGGCTCAAGGGGCCCGCATACTGGCCGCCGCTGGCGCTCTTATCGCTTTTCAATTCATTCGGCGAGGAGGTGTTCTACAGGGGAGCCCTTTACGGGCTGCTTGAAAGAACAGTGAAGAGAAAACCGGCAGTCGTTTTTTTCCAGGCGGTATTATATGGCTTGATTCACATTCCTCTGGGAAACAGCGAGGTAGCGGTTCTGGCCTTCTTTTTCGGTCTGCTTCTCGGGATTGTCAGGTACAGGGAAAACAGCATCACACCCTGTGTCATTGTTCACTTTATCGTTGATTTAAGCGCCATCGGGCAGTCTTTTCTTCAATTTTATGGAATACCTTGAAAATGAATTTATATGGATTGCCTGATGAAGAATTGACATAATTAATTATATACCTTGCCAAAATAATGCTAAATGTTATTGACAGAATAAATTGCCCTGTCTTAATGAATAGTTAAACTGAAGTGTCAGATATTATGCTATAAAAGAGCGTTAAAAAATTTTACCCTCTTCGATATGAGTTCCAGTATATACAAATATAAAAAGCATGAAAGCGTCCATAATGAGGTTGTGGTCATTATTTTTTTAAATGTTAATTTATTTACCGTCTAGACGGTAAATATTTAATGAAATTTATCTACATAGAAGATTGTCTGAGTTTTTCCAGGAGGAGAATATGTTGAGAAGAATTGCTCTACTTGCTATAGCTGGCATGCTTTTGTGCACAGCTTGCTCAAATTCCCAGATGGAGTTCGAGCGGATTCAGGGACTGTCGAATTTCAATCTTTTCGCTATTTTCGACGGGTATGATTCGCTGGAAACGATGTGGGATTCCATCGATGGAGACGTGGTCAACGGCCATCTGGGCGACTCGCTCCGCGAAAATGAAATTGAATTCATACGCCTGGTCCTGGGCAAAAACTATGACCCGGACACAACCGATCTGACTCAATTTTATAACATGGACAATGATGAAGCGCTGGAAGATCTCCTGGTAGAAAATTCCGGCCTTCTTGCCCTGCTCCAGGGCGGAATCGGGTCAAGAGAAGCTTTACCGGATCCGGCCGACAGACCGCTGCCGGGCATGTTTCAGGACCTGCACTATCTTCTCAAAGACCTCAACGGCTATAATCTGCAGACCGATGCTCAGTCCGACCCGAGGTGGTATAATACCACGGGCGATATTGAATCCTTTTATGATGACGGTGTGGCGAATACCGCCCATTACCGCACAGGGTTCTACGATTTTCTGGATGCACTTTCCGAAGAAACCCCGGGCAACCTTCCCGGCGTGGGCCCGAGCCTGATCCCGGTCCTGGAAAGCGTCGTCAACTATATACTCGATGAAAAAGTCGATGTCGATGCTGAAGACTATTCCGACCTCCACGATGCAATGGACGACATGATAAGCCTGACCACGGGCGAGGACTTCAACGATGATTATGTCGACATAATGGAACTGCTGAGCAAGGCACTGATCCGCTGCGACTATCCCATATGGGTCGACGGCGACGGCGATGCTTTCACTTCATACGACTCGATGGGTGGAAACACCAATACGGGGCTCGGCAATCTGGTAAAGGGCGTGCACGCCATCGTTTCGGGGATGCTTCAAATGGAAGAATATAATCCCGCCAGTGAGGAATATGAACCCATTGACAGGGAGAAGATGTACAACCACCTTCTTGATGTCAGGGACAATGTTCTCAGGATTTCCGGGACCACGGACCTGAACACCGAGGTCTTGAAAGCGCTTCTGACAAATCTCGAAGATTATTTCACTGAAGGCGGAGGCGTTTACGGAACTCCGAACGACGCCAATGCCACCATTACGAGCAATATATACAACAGCCGCAACAACTATCAGAACGGCGTGAGCGCGGGAGGGGCCTTTTACTCCGACGCCGAGCTCAGGAACAC
Organism: Spirochaetota bacterium; assembly: GCA_022709405.1. Classification (GTDB taxonomy): domain Bacteria; phylum Spirochaetota; class UBA4802; order UBA4802; family UBA5550; genus JAKLIV01. The sequence goes on along the minus strand of JAKLIV010000022.1, from coordinate 20,240 downwards.
CCTGAAGGAGGTCGTTGACGGCCAGCTCGGAGTATTCATGCGCGAAGACAGGGATGGGGCGGTGTGTCCGGATTCGGACTCGCGCGATTACCTGTTCCAGCGTATGGCCGAGGCCGACACCGGCATAGACTGGGACAACGCAAAAATCGAAGAATCACTGTATGATCTTCTCAGATACGACCTGTTCGGAAGGGACAGGGTCACCAACCCCTCGGCGTATCCCGCAAGCTTCATCGAAAGCTTCCTGTTCCTCGGCGGAGTCACCAGCAATCTCGGATACAAGCATATTGACCCGTACGATCAATATTCACTCGAGGTGAGCAATTCCGGGACGGCCAATACCGCGCAGGCCGAGTTGCGGCGCCACGGCCACGGCGAATTCATGGGAACGGTCTCACTGAACGACTCTCTTCAGTCCCTGACCGGCGTGCGGGACAGCCTCGGATCCATCGGAACCTATGAGCTTGCGTTCGAAGGGTCAACCGAGCGCTGGAACAACATATTCAGGAGCAGGAACAAGTTCGACCAGAGCAACAAGGACGATTACAAGTTCAGATATGACTATAATTTCCCCGCTCTCCATTTCATGAGCGGCCCGTGCGTTGGCGATATGGGTCTGCCCACCGGCGGAAATCCTGACGGCGGGGACGGTGAAGCCCTGAACGCCTATGTGCCCTATTCGGCAAACGGCGTGGGCAACGCCATACCTTCGGGCTGGACCCTGGGCCAGGTCATGCGCTGCACCTGGGAGGGCGAGGGCCCGTATTATTACGATCCCGAGAAGGCCGGCCTCGAAGGCGAAGTGGTCACCATAGGCTCACGCGCGTACAACGTGTACCGCAGGCTCAATGGCAAAATATACGCATATATCTATAAACCGGCCGCGACCGCCGACGATCCATCGACCTGGGAATATATCTTCCCGGCGGACGGCAAGCGGGACGCGCAGGAGACCGCGCAGTACACCGGCAGCCCCGAGTTTGACAACTCCGAACTGACAACAACCATGACATCGTGGCCCATTGCGCTTTCCTCCGGCGGAAGCAGCGGATGCGGCGGAACCAGCGAGCCCGAGCGCTACGGCATACTGATCAAGATCGGAAGCACGTTCTATGAGCCGATCGTTTTCGACGGCAGCGTCGACAGCTCGTGGACCCGCAATGATGTCCTTGCCAAGATTCAGACAAACTTAAGCGACTCATCGGACGACGAGATAACGGTATCCGCATCCGGAACAAACGCCATTTACATATCCAGCAGCAAGGGCGCCATCACCGTTTACGATTACGGCGATTTCACCATCGCCGACGAAGACTATGATCCAGGCGATGCGCCGGTTTATGAAGAAATCGTTTCGCCGGGCGGGCTCGAGATGTTTATGTTCAACGGCATAGCGGACCAGTACTACTGCGCGGACGCGTGGATGGAGCTCGACACCGACCTTGAAGTCGACATCGAGATCAACGGCACGCCGTACAACATCGATTATCCCAGGCTGGACGGGGCTTCCGCGAAGGAATGGAGGCTGGCCGACATCATAAGCCAGGCCAATGCGATAATCGGCGGGACGCACGTGACACAGTACTTCAACAGCATCAAGGTGACCGGCGACAGCTCTGACGAGCTCGGTCTCATGCGCATCAGCGGCTCCGGGGCCGAGAAGCTGTTCGGGGTCGAGGGAGGCGATGTCGTCAAGGCGAACGGCCGGGCCAATCGCTACCACGACACCTGGAAGACCGATTACTACATGCTGACCGACGGCAACGGCGCGTCGTACACCCCGATTGACATGAGCGGGAATGCGGTGACCGCCGGAGCACTGACCTATACCGAGCTCGTCAGCGAGGACGACCCGGACAGGGCGTGCGTGAGCCAGGAGGAGGCCCTGTTCAGAAACTATAACTTCGTGGTGAACGAGAAGAAACTGGTCCTTGTGATACCTCTTTTCCTTTCGGGAACCGCAATGGGAATGAGCTATGAAGAGTCGGTCGCGTTCCAGATCATCGAGACCAACGGATGGGCGGGACTCGCGAACGCGAGAAAATATCGCGACAACGGCGTCTGGGCCAAGGCAAATACCGGCGGATGCGACGGCGACACCATAGAGGAAGACCAGTCGCTGATTCCGGGCGACTACCGGATCAGCGTGCTCGCGCAGGCGGTCGACGGGATCGTGGCGATCAACGCCTCGAAGATATACGACAGCACGATCGGAAGAGGCGCCGCCAACCCGTTCGTCATCGGCGCGAACCTGCCGGCCCTGTACCGCCTGGCGTTCCCCAGGTCGAACGCCACCACGGCGATCACGAACAATTCGGTGACCGACGGCAGCGGCGTCACCTACGGAACGGTCAACTTCACCCAGGACTGCCTGTCCTCAAGGAAGTCAACCGACGCGGTGCATCTGGGCTTCAACGTGAGCGATGCCGATACCAACTGGCAGCACAGGAACGCCCTCCTTCCCGCTATCATCGCTTTCTTCGGCGCCATCCATGAAGGGGATACGATCGACAATCACGCATTGAGCCGCGCGCTTGACGGGCTGACCCCGCTTCTGAAGCCGCTGTTCGTGTACAACAAGTCTCTCGGAAACAACGGGCATTCGGTATGCTTCAACGGCTGGATACCCAGGGTGGCGGGGTCGCTGAGCGACACCGATTACGTGGTCGAGCACTCCAAGTTCATCTCGTCTGAAGTCTATATCGACGATTTCGTCAGCAGCACGAGCAACTCCACCGGATATTTCGGCGGCTGGGCGTCCAGGGATTTCTACCAGCCCGCGCCGCTGCCGACGGTGATGAGCTTCCTCATCGACAGCGATTCAAGCTCAAACCGCTCCGATGAAGCCAAACGCTGCGACGGACTGCTTCCGCTGCTGTGCCAGTATACCGAAACGACCGAGCCTCAGACCCGCCTGCTCAGGGACGGCATATCGTCGCTGGCGGACGCCTCGGACTCCAAGTACGACGACGACGCTTTCACTACGGCGGAACTGGCCCTTTCGTCGACCGATTTCGACGATCAGACGTTCGCCAAGTGGGGCGCGAGAAGAAAGATATTCTACGGCATCGAGCAGGCGCTGACCGCGGCAAAGGGAACCAAGGGAATCTATACCGCCATCAACCAGCAGATCGATGCCGACCACAAGGACGAGAGGGACGCGTATTTCCCGAACTTCCTGTTCCAGAAACGCGACGACGATATCGACCTTGACAAGGCCCTTGACAAGATTATCGGCCCGGACCAGCCTCTTGAACCGACCGAGCCGCAGAATGTCGGCCTGGCCGCGTATACCGACGCGAACCAGCTCAAGGAAGACGAGTACCTTGCTCACGTCGGCGCAGAAGTTGACGATTACCTGAAGCTTCATCCGGATACCTCGGGCTACACCAACGGGGGCCTGGTGGTATACATTTACAAACGGGGCGCCACCGCGGCGCCGGTGCAGATCAACTCTGCTGCCGGTTCTCTGACTCCAGCCGATATATCGGGTGATATTTCGGGCTTTTCCGGCAGCGAGGCCTTCAGCGGAACAATCTCTCTCACGCTCGGAGACGGTGACGACGAGGATACCGATCTCGACGACACGAGGATAGAGTTCACCCTCGCAGACGGTCTTGAAGATTTCACCGTCAAGTGCGACTACTACTTCGACCGTGCGGACAACTGGGACGGATTCGAAGAAACGATCGACGACCTGGATGAACTCTTCACCAAGTTCATCGAACGCGACGACAACATCGAGGGCAATGAGATCGGCGATTACAGCATATTCGAACCGCTGATGGACACTCTGGACGCCGTCTTCGCCAAGGACACCACCGGCAGGTATACAGACGACCAGATTAAAGGCATGCTGTACACGCTCGGCAAGCTCCTTGCGAAGTACAACGGCACGGATTGGGATTTCGAAGGCGAGACCGGTTATGACGCCGCAGATGCCGAGGACTTCAACAAGATTTACCGGATACTGGCGTACCATCTGCCGGTAATGCATCCGTATCTTGCTGACGACACCGGGTTCACCTACTACTGCCTGCTCAAGATACTCGCCCATTCCCTGCAGAGCGGCGATGATTCGGACGAGTACGGGCTGATGCAGTACCTGATGGACACGGCAAATACCGGCTCATACGGGTGGGAGCAGGTTATCGTGGACCTGACCGATTTCATGGTCAGCTTCAAGGTCCAGGACGAGGACTCCGATATGTGGCCCGCCATGGTGGACCTTGTCTGGGATATGTCGAAGTCGATGAATTACACCACTGATGAAAAGCTAAGGGCCCTCATAGACAGGTACGGCTTCGAGAGTTATAAATATTGATCAGTTCTGTGTAGCAGGGATTACCCCGTCAGGGGTAATCCCAAAGGTTCAATAAACAGATATCGATATATGGGAAATAGAATTAAAAACTGAAAAAGGTGAGGAGAAAAATAATGTCACGAGTACTGTTCATTATCCGTCCAATGTGTCTTGTTCTTGCGTTTTCCGTAGCCGCTTTCGCGAGCAGCACTGCCGAGACGATCGGCATTTCGGCCGAGGCCGTGGCCAAGGGCAATGCGGTGGTCTCGACCGTGCATGACTGGTCGTCGGCTTTCTATAACACGGCCGGCCTCGGAAGGGCCCACTACGGGAAAAAAGGCGCGGCAGAGGGCACCAAGACCATGGCGCTCATCAAGAAGACCGAAGAGGGCGGCTCAGCGGCAAAAGAGGAGAAAGACTACTATCCCAACGAGATATCGCTCGGCGTCATGTACACCCATCCCTTGTTCGAGGTGGATTTCGCGAGCGGGAGCAATGTCAATATGGACCCTACCGAAGATCTTGAGTCTCCGGTGCTCATGGTCGGCCTCGCGATAGACCTGAACCTTCTGTACAAGCTTCCCGAAAAAATATTTTCGTCCGCCCGGCTCGGAGTCGCGGCAGCGCTCAACGCCGACTTTTCGGTGGCCGAGATCAACGACGTGGACCTCAGGTCGCACAATTTTCTCCGCTACGGCCATGAAGCAAGAAAGCTGAGCGCCTTCGTCGGTGCCGGCCTCGGCTTCATGAAAGACATGTTCGGCCTCGGATTGGGCCTGAACGCCTCGTTTTCCGGCGAGGGCAAGGTCAACCTCGACAACGTGAAGGTGCAGGGCTCCCCGCAGGTTCCCGAGGGCCAGGCCAAGATGAACCTCGACCTCAGCCCGTATGCGGTGTGCGGGTTTTACTTCGATTTCGGCAAGGCGGTTTCGGTGCTCGAAGGGCTTTCCCTGGGCGCATGCTACCGGCAGGAATCGTATCTCGAAATCGACCCGTTCCCCACAATCACGAGCATACAGCACGGCAACATCATGATGCTTCTCCAGCTGGCCATTTTCGACTACTACTCGCCGCATAACGTTTCGGCCGGAATATCCTACAGCAGATGGGGCGTGACGCTCGAGTTCGACATGGAATACCAGATGTGGTCGATGTACAAAGTCTCGTCAAAAGTCGAGGACGTGTTTGAAAACCAGGTCAAGGTCGGTCTTCCCGATTACGACGATATTTTAATTTACAAGATCGGTATAAGCTACGACGCGCTTAGCTGGCTTTCTGTCATGGTCGGCTACATGTACCAGCCCACTTTCGTTCCCGACGAGGCGGTCAATGACACCGTTTTCAACATGATGGACAACGACAAACACATCGCGTCCGTGGGCGCTTCGTTTACCGTCGGCAAGTATTTCGGCATGCAGGGCCCGATTAAGCTCACGATTGCGTACCAGTTCCAGTACCTGGTTCCGAGAACGGTCGACAAGAACCAGACAAAGATCGAGGCGAGCCTGGCCGATTACAGCTATGAAAATTATGACCCGACCCTGAATCCGGGCTATTCGTACGGCGGCACCGCCCATACGATACTTTTCGGAATGACGTTCATGCTGTAAAAAAGTTGATTGCAATATGACAAGAAGGGCCCGCAAACGCGGGCCTTTTTATTTTTACCTGACCGACCAGGTCGACTCCGTAAAGGTTGTGCTCGATATGACCCGGAACCGGGTCAGGATTGATGCCGAAACCTTCGGCAGAGGGTGGCCCTGAACAGGGCCGGTGTTCTGCTACTTTTTTCACTGGCGAAAAAAGTAGCCAAAAAAGCCATCGCTCAGGTGGCGCGAGGCCTGCCCCTCATACGGCGGGGAGCCTTCTTTAAAGCATCCGAAATTTCATACATCCAGGAATAGTATACATCCGCAATCTTCCGTCACGTCAGCATCAATGGATCAACAGTTTAGGGCGTGTATAATCCTCCTGATTGACACGCCCTACGCGAACATCCTGTTCGCGTTATCTATTGCAGAAGATTGTGGCAAAAATTGTTTTGAGCAAAAGATTGTAAGCCGCTATCTTGCTCTGAGCACCAGCGTCAAAAGCGCTGCAAGCGTGCCGGAGTCCGCTCCCAGCGCGGCCGCGGGGGTGATTGCACACGGTGAATGCCGGAAGCAGAATCGGAGGCTACAGGGACGTAGCCGACAAGGCAAGCATCAGCCCCGGAGGGCTATTGCGCAGCCTTAAAAAGATATTTCCATAGAATAAAGCACGCCCCAAGGCCGCGCGGAGCGAACGCAGCAAACCGAAGACGTAACAACTTTAATCATCCGGTTATAAGTCATTTTTGTTTTAAGCAACAGTTTTACAAGGTTTTACTCTGAGCAAATATTGTCGCCGAAAGTTGCTCTGAGCAACAGATAACAGATTTACTCTGAGCGGGTGCAGGGCTGCAAGCCCTGCAAGACAAAAAAACCATTAAATAATACTTACCCTGATATTCTTCCCAACTGCTGCTGCGAATTTTTGGATTGTTGATAGCGTGATGTTCTCGGCATGATTTTCTATTCTCGATACAACGCTTTTCGTCGTTTTGATTTTTTTTGCCACTTCTTCCTGTGTCATGCCCGATTTTAAACGTGCTTCTTTCAGTATGACTCCGATCTTGAAATCATCGTACCCGTCCCAGAATTTATTTTCAGGAATTTGTTTCGCCTTGAGTCGTTTTTTAAGATAATCTGAATGTTTCATTTTTTTCTCCGGAAATAATCTTTCTTGTATGCTTCAGCATTTTTAATTTCAATGGATGGGGTCTTTTGTGACTTTTTGATTATACCATGCGTCAGAACTATCAGCGATCCTTTATCGAAAAAACAGAATAGCCGGTAGATGTTTGAGCCATACTGGATCCTGCATTCCCATATATTCTCGGAGTCGGCCAGCTTTTTCAGGTATGTCTTTGGAACGGCCTCAATCTCTGATATTAATCGCAAAACCCATGAAATTTTTTGAAATACTTTATCGGAGAGAGAATCAAAGAACTCTTCTACCGGACATTTACCGTCTGATGTGGTATAATAGATGATTTCTCTCATGTAATCATGTTCGCAAATATGCTAACAAATGTCAATAACAAAATTTCGGCAAGCACCAGCGTCGAAAGCCGCACCCGCGTGCCGGAGTCCGCTCCCAGCGCAGCCACGGGCGTGATTGCACACAGAGAATGCCGGAAGCAGAATCGGAGGCTACAGGGACGTAGCCGACAAGGCAAGCATCAGCCCCGGAGGGCTATTGCGCAGCCTTAAAAAGATATTTCCTTTCAATAAGGCACGCCCAGAGCCGCGCGGAGCGGACGCAGTAAACCCGAGGCGTTATTCACTCTTACAACTCCCAGGGAAGGGAAGTATTATACCTTCAACCATGGGACCGTTTTTTAATTCTCATCTTTAACAGCTTAATGGATTTTTCGTCACCCTTGATTGGAAATCTGTTTTTGCCCACGTAGACGTACGACAGTTTGCCTTCGTCCATCATCTGGTGAACGCGCTGGCGGGTTACCGAAAGGGTCTTTGCCACTGAATCGACGTCGGTGATCGATGAGGCTACGATTTTGTCTGAATCCTGAAGGGCCTTCCCTTCTGCGATGGATGATGCTATCTTCTTGTTGGATTTTATCGTAAATATGCCTTCATCGCATACACGGCAGAAATGACCGTCAAGTCCGGTAACCGTTATCGGATGATAGCCCGGATTGCAGTATGTTTCAGAGATGTTTTTTCTGTATAGCATCGAACCTTTTGACCCGCAGGAGGGGCAATCAACCCATTTTTTTTCTTTCATATCATTTCTCCTTGAATGAGATTATCACGGTCTCATCATCGAGTATTTGTAATTTTATATAAGCGGTAAGAACTCCGACCTTTTTTATGGTAAACGTCCTGCCACAGGGTCGGGTCGTATCGGCTTGTCATTGATTTTTACAGGTCTGACGGGACCAGTATCAGTATATGATCAAGTATCTCTCCGGTTGTCAGGGAGAAATCTTCATAAGCGCTTTTTACGGCTGTTGCGGTTATATGATATCGTCCCTGGGTAATGAGGGCTCGTATTAAGGATAGGTAGTAGTGGGCTTTCCGTTTTTCCATATTAATAACTTTACATTGTCAAGCTAATAAATTTACGGTAAAAAAGCAATTACTTTTATTCAGGTGGGATTTGTTTATATCAATACCGATATGCATTTGCCGCTTTTTTTACATCATTTTTACTCTGAGCACCGCGATCCTGGCCGCGTTATGGGTTGCAGAAGATCATGGCCAAAATCTTGCGCTGAGCAAGCACCGACGTCGAAAGTGCTGCAACGTGCCGGAGTCCGCTCCCAGCGCGGCCGAGGGCGTGATGCACACAGAGAATGCCGGAAGCAGAGGTGGAGGCTACAGGGACGTAGCCGATTGACTGCGGCAGCCGCGGACGGATATCCGCAGTCTCTAACCAGATAATTCCACCGGATAGGGCACGCCGCGAGCCGTGCGGAGCGGACGCAGTAAACCGAAGACGTCGTACTCAAACACACAAAAAAGATTAGCGAGGCAGGATGCCGAGCGGAACGAGAGCGCGAAATCAGGACGATTTATCGTCAGCGTGTTCGCGTTATGGGTTGTAAAAAGATAGTGGCCAAGATTTTGCTCTGAGTAAATAGCAGCGGATAATAATTATGCTATGAAGGTAATGCTTGATTCCGAACTTGCCGAACTCTATGAGGTTGAAACCAGTCAATTAAAGCTCCAGGCTCGCAGGAATATCGATCGTTTCCCTGATGATTTTATGTTTTAACTCACAAGGGATGAATACAGCGAAATTCTAAGATGCCAGATTGGCACCTTAGAACAGGGGAAATATGCGAAATATCCGCCCATGGCTTTTACCGAACAGGGTGTGGCCATGCTTTCATCGGTATTAAACAGTAAACGGGCGATTCAGGTCAATATTCAGATATTGCGTGCTTTTGCACGACTGCGGCAGTTGATGTCTTCTCATGAAGATTTGCGCAGAAAGATTGAATCAATGGAACGTAAATATGATGATCAATTCAGGATTGTCTTTGAAGCGATCAAACAATTGCTCAGAGAAGAGATTCCGAAGAAAAAGATCGGTTTTAAAGTGAAAACATGAGAGGATCCTGCGAGTGACGATGATGGGCAATGAAGCAACCCTTAGCGGGCGGCTTCACCCCTGCTTGAGCTTCGCGAGCTCCTTCTTCATCTCGCCGAAACGGTTGAGGTAGTATGTGTAGATTTCTGACGTGGAAAGGAACTTCTGCTTGCCTTCAATGTTTACGATGCGCTTCGAGCTCTTTTTCTTTTTCATGATGAGGTACGCGGCCTCGAGCACGCCCAGGCACTGGCAGGCGGCGATGGTCATATCGTAGTACGTGTACTTCGGCGCGCCGAAACTCGCCAGGCTCCTCACCGCGCTCTTCGCGTCGGACGAGACCGGTGAGGGGTCCTTGCCTCCCTCGAAATAATAATCGAGCATGAAGAAATAGGTCGGCTTCATCCAGGAAAGGATCTCGGATACCGACTGGAAAAGGGTCTCGATGTTCGTCAGCGGCGTATTCTCCGGAGTGGCGCTGTCGATGAATTCCTCCTTGATGAGGTTTACGTTCTCGAGCTGGTTGATGAAGGTCCCCGATATCTGGTAATACGACCTGAACTTGATGCGGCTTTCATCGAGGGGTTTGAATATTCCCTGGTAGGTGATGTTTCTTTCGAGGAAATTTTTCCATACGCTTCCAAGCCATTTCATCTCCTCAGGGGTCATCTGCAGCTCGCTCTGGGTCTTGAGGTTGTAAAGGATGTTGGATATGTAATAGAGCAGGTCGCGCTGATCGGCGGTCCGGAAATATATTTCGCAGTCGATGAGATAGGTGGGAGAGGCCGTTATCTGGTCTATCGCCGACAGGAGATAGGTGAGGCGTTCGGTCGGATAAACGGTGTACGTGAGGGCCTTGATCAGCGCCTTGCCGATCTCCTCCAGCGTTGCATTGATGTTGATTTTTTCATCGATGGGCATTCGTCAGCTCCGTTGTTCATCTCGTGCGTTATCTGTCGTGGAAACGGCCCGTTTAACCGGTGTAATACTGTTGACCTATTAGGTGGATTCTTCCCGTTCCGTCAAGTATTAATCGGACTACGGCGCGGACGCCGTTCAACTCCGTCTCCGCCGTGGTCCCGCCATATATACTATCGGCCCGCCTGGCCGCGGAGTTGAGCCGATACTAAAATTTCATTGACTCAAGCCCCTGCACGGATATAGTTAAGCAATAATGCCTGAAGCAGGGCGTCGTGTCTCATGGACATCGTACTAATCACAGAAAAGGCTGCTGGCCTGATAGACATCCCCGAGCCGGGCGCCTGCATGGTGCTCCCCGCCGAAGAAATCGAAGCTAAAATAAAAGCCCTCCCGGCCGGCGCGGACAGCGGACCGCATTTTGTCGTCGCATTTACGCATGCGGACGAATTCAGTCTGGTGCGGAATTGCCTGTCATCGCCGAGGGAGACGCCGCTCATCTACCAATTTGTGCTGATCGGCACGGCCTCGGACCTTTCCGGCTTCTCTTCTGACGGCCTGCAGAACATTTCCGAATTCAGGACCGGCCGCATAGAACGGGCCGACTTCAGGTTCATCGTCGCCAAGACGATGTCGGTGCTTCGCGAATACTTCAAGGCCGTGACGATCAGAAACGAGCATCTTGCGATGCTCATGGACGTGAGGCGCGACCAGGAATCCCTGATCAACATAGGAAAGGCCCTTTCGAGCGAAAAAGACCCTGACAGCCTCCTGTGGCTGATACTGTTCCTGAGCAAGAAAATAACCGGCGCCGACGCCGGAAGCATCTACCTCGTCGAGGAGGATGAACGCGGGACAAAGAGGCTCCGGTTCAAGTTCTCCGACACGTTTGCGCGCGATATACCGCTGGAGGAGTTCGTGATCGACATCGACCGCGGATCGATCGCGGGTTATGTTGCAGTCACCGGCCAGGTCCTCAATATCCCTGACGCCTATTCGCTGCCAGTCGGGACCCCGTATTCGTTCAATTCGAGCTTCGACAGGCAGAACGATTATGAAAGCAGGTCCATGCTCGTGGTGCCCATGAGGAACCATGTTGACGAGATAATCGGCGTGATACAGCTCATCAACAGCAAAAAGAACCCTTCATCGAAAACCATTTCGGGAAACGAGGCGTTCGAGATCGCGCTGAAGTCGCCCGACGATTTCAGGCGTTATGTGGTGGCCTTCGACGCCAAGTACGATTCGCTGATGCAGGCGGTCGCGGGACAGGCCGCCGTTGCGATCGAAAACAACCGGCTTATAGAGCAGATAAGGAGGCAGTTCGAGGAGTTTGTGAAGGCTTCAGTCACGGCCATTGAGTCCCGCGATCCGGCCACGTCGGGCCATTCATTCAGGGTCGCGAGGCTGTGCAGGGAGATGGCGCTCGCCGTCAACGAGGTGAAGGACGGGTATTTAGGCGGCTACAATTTCACCGAAAGCGCGGTGCGCGAGCTGGAGCTCGCGGCGCTGCTGCACGATTTCGGGAAGGTCTACATAGACCTGGCGATATTCCGGAAATCCAAGAAGCTGTTCCCCAAGGATTTCGAGAACCTGAAGCTCCGCTTCGACTTTCTTTACCGTTGCCTCGAAATCGACGGCCTCAACCGGGAAATCGAAAGGCTCAGGCCCGGGCCGGGAGGGAACGTCAAAACGGAATCTTTCGCCGAAATGCTTTCCGAGCGAGATGCGCTCCTGAACGGCATCAGGGCTATAAAAGAGAAAATAGTGAACATGAACGAGCCCGCGGTCACCGACGATGATCCCGAAGAACTGCTCTCGGCCATGCTCGCCGACATTGAGGCGCTCGGCTGCCGTGACATCGAGGGCAACGCGCTCGAAGTGGTGTCGGACCGCGACCGGACCAACCTGTCGATCAGGAAGGGGAGCCTCAACGAGGACGAGCGCCGGGAAATCGAGAGCCATGTCGTGCACACCTACAACTTCGTGAGCCGGATTCCCTGGCCCCCCGAGTTCAGGAATATCCCGGAGATCGCCCTGCGGCACCACGAGAAGCTCGACGGCTCGGGCTACCCGGACGGCCTTGCCGGCAGGGAAAGCACCATGCTCCAGTCGCGGATAATGGCGATCGTCGACATCTACGACGCCCTGTCGGCCACTGACCGGCCCTATAAGAAAGCCGTACCGCTTCATGAAACGCTGGAGATTTTGAAGAAGGATGCGGATGAAGGAAAGCTCGACCCGGACCTCGTCGCGCTGTTCATCTCGGCCAGAATTTACGAGCGCGCCGTACGGGCCGGGTAAAAGCGGGCCCTGATGGCGCGTTTTTGCCCGCGCCCGCAATTGTCGTTTGACAAAAAACGTCTTTTTTGCAGAAAATGCCCGCACATGCCTCCGGCCTTACGGCCCGGGCCATACACATATTGAGAGGGACTTATGAGCGGACAGAAAATTCAGTATTCTCAGGGAAAAATTTCGGTGCCGGACGAGCCGGTACTGCTGTACATAGAGGGCGACGGAACGGGTCCCGACATATGGCGCGCCACGCAGATCGTCCTGGACGCCGCGGTCGAGAAATGCTACGGCGGACGCAGGAAGATCCACTGGAAGGAGGTGCTCGCCGGCGAGAAGGCCTTCAACCAGACCGGCGACTGGCTGCCCCAAAAGACTCTCGACGATTTATCGGAATACAAGATCGCGATCAAGGGCCCTCTGACCACTCCGGTCGGCGGCGGCATCCGGAGCATCAATGTGGCGCTGAGGCAGAAGATGAAGCTGTACGCGTGCGTGAGGCCTGTGCGCTATTTCTCGGGAGTGCCGAGCCCGGTCAAATCCCCCGAAAAGGTCGACATGGTCATCTACAGGGAGAATATGGAGGACGTGTACGCCGGCATCGAGTGGAAAAAGGGCAGCGACGAGGCCCTCAGGGTCATTTCATTTCTCAGGAACGAGATGAAATCCGACATACCCGACGACGCGGGCATCGGCATCAAGCCCATCAGCGAGGTCAACAGCAAGAACCTGGTGCGCAGGGCCATCCGGTTCGCCATCGATGACAACAGGAAATCGGTCACTCTCGTCCACAAGGGAAACATCATGAAGTTCACCGAGGGCGCGTTCAAGGACTGGGGATACGAGATCGCCCGCCGGGAATTCGGCGAGGTGACCGTCACCGAGGACGAGCTCTGGGACAAATATGGCGGCAGGGTCCCGGCCGGAAAGATCGTGATCAAGGACCGAATAGCGGACGCCATGTTCCAGCAGGTGATACTGCGGCCCGACGAGTACGACGTTATCGCGACTCCGAACCTTAACGGAGACTACCTCTCCGACGCGCTTGCGGCGCAGGTCGGGGGCCTCGGTATGGCGCCGGGCGCGAATATCGGCGACAACGAGGCGGTGTTCGAGGCCACTCACGGGACCGCTCCCAAGTACGCGAACCAGGACAAGGTCAATCCCGGCTCGCTCATCCTTTCGGGCGAGATGATGCTCAGGTTCATGGGATGGAAGGAGGCTGCCGACGGCATTATCTCGGCGCTCGAGAAGACCATCAGCCAGAAAAGGGTGACCTACGACCTCGAGAGGCAGATGCAGGGGGCGACGTTGCTGAAGTGTTCAGAGTTCGGCAAGGCCGTGGCGGACAATATTTGATATAATTTCGGCCTGGTAGCTGTGTAGCGCGCTACGCAGCTACCAGGCCGTTGTTTCCATGCTGTCCCTGTATGGGAGGCGTAGCGTTTCCTTCTCGACATCGAAGACATGTTTTTCCAGCAGATTGTAGGTCGTAATCCGGCAGCGCGGCTGGTGCACCACGCCTTCGCGTCCCCGGAGTTTGCTGAACAGTATCCGAATCCATTCGACCGTTCCGGTTGCGACCAGCACGCACGATATCAGCCGCTGCTTCATCGTCGGCCTGCCCAGGATGCGGTCGGCCAGCTCCATGGTCCGCGCGGCTTTTCTGCGGGCGTTCATGTTCGGCGCGAACACCAGCGCCGGCAGGAGGATCATCCGAATGTTGTCCGCCAGGCGCCTCATCATGCGTATGCGGGCTTTCATGAATTCATCCTCGGTCGGCTTGTCGGATTCGACGTATCGGTTTAGGCCGGGGTCCCATGCAAGCCCGTTCAGCCTGCGGAACCTGTAATCCTCTTTGGCTTTGCTGTATCCCTGAATGATCGTTTCGGCCATGCTGAGTACGCCCGGGCCGCCGACACGGTATTTTTTTATGAACGCGTTCCGCAGATAACGCGCGTGTTTTTTTCGGTCATTGATGTGCGGGTGAACCTGGAAGAGCTCTCCCGCGCCGTGAACGTATCGGTAGGGCAGGTGTTTCAACCTTCCGGCGGATTCCATCTCCTTCCAGAGCGTTGTCCCCGGAAGCGGCGTGTAGTTCATGAACTGAATGAAATCGGTCCCGAGCCCGATGACGTAATCGATGTCGGCCCTGATCGATTCGTCGTCATGGTGGTCCTGGAACAGCATGGTCGATGCCTGCACCACGATGCCGTGTCTTTTAAGGTCGGCGAAAAGCTCCTTCAGGTCGATCCCCCTGGTCTTGTCGAATTCGCTGTGCCTGGATTCAACGCCAACCCATATCATCCGCACGCCGAGGCGCACGAGAAAATCGACCCCCATCTTCTTTATCACTTCAGCGGATGAGAAGATGTCGAACACGAACGGTTTCCCCTGCTTATTCATCAGCTTCAGCAGCTCGACGGCGCGTCCGGGCTGCTTCAAAAAATTCTCGTCGAGGATGGTGAACCCCTTTGAGCCGATTTTTGCCTGGATGTCGCAGCATGCCCTGAAGATGTCTTCGCCCTTCGGGAGCAGCGGAATGTAGCTCTTGCCGAACTGGTGGGATGTGGCGCAGAACTTGCAGGCGTTTTCGCAGCCGACTCCGGGCATGAGTATCGCGCCCCGGGGCCTGCCTTTCGCGCCGTACAGGTATTCGTACGCCGGGCCGTGGATCACCGGGTGACGCAGCGGAGCGTCCGGGTCTTCACCGAAATATTTCCTCAGCCAGCGGATCCCCTCTCCCCTGCACAGCTCGTCGTGGGGAACGATCGACTGCAGATCAGGGATTGCGGACCCGTAGCCTCCGAGTATGATCACTGTTTCGGGATGGTGCTTCCGGATATATCGGGCCATTCTCTGCGCCTTGAGCACGTTCGGTATGATGAAATTTATGCCGACATGGGTGTAGCCTTTTGCGAGCTCCCTCTTGAAATCCCCCCATGAGGGAAAGTCCAGCACGGTCGTCTCGACCTTTATGTTCTCTGCGAGAAAATACAGGGGAAATGTCCAGTATGACTGGCGCGGTGAATGCACGCCCTGGGCGCGCGTTATCTGGTTGTTCAGGAGCTCCATCTGCATGCCCAGGGCCTCGGCGTACCTGTTTTTTACTCCGTATGGCCCGAACACGGCGGCGAGCAATAATCTTTTCTTCATGATCTGACCTCGACATGTATGGTTCTATGCAACCGGTTGCGCCCTGCGCTGCCTGCGGCATTATATATATCGCATAACGCTAAATTTATGCGCAAAATATTCCGCATCGCGGGGAGGCAACGAGCTTTGTTCAGGGAAATTTGCTCAACGGGCAAGAAACGCTTCTTTTTGTTTCTACAATAGACAGCGGCACGGTTTCAATGGTTGCAAAAAAAGTACTGGAAGGCTTCGATCAAAACGAAGTCGGGGCGCGGTTCGGTAAACTATGCGGCGTTTTCCTTTTTGTAGCGGGAAATGATGAGGGCGTCGGTCAGCGCGAAGATCAGCGGTAATTCAATGACGAAAATAACCGAGCGCACCGTTATCTGGACGATGTTGAACGCGTTGACCTGGGAGCCGAGCAGCCAGAACGAGGCCAGGGACGAGACCGACAGCGCGGCATGCAGGTCCATGAGGAACAGGTGCATGATCCTGCTCGCGTTTCTGCCCGAGTTCAGGAGAATGATGTGCAGGGAAAGCACGGCTGAAAATATCAGGCCCAGGGCGACGGCCGGGGTCTTTCCGAAAAGAAGGGCCATGGTGAACATCAGGCTGATGATCTCCATGTAATACAGGGTTGCGCAGTATGCGGTAACTGCGAAAATGTTCTCCCTGATAAACGCGGATGTTTTTTTTATTTTCATGAAGCCTCGATGGCGAAATATAACTTGATTTAGTATGGACAATAGCGATCATCTGTCAATGATAATTACAAAGGGGCTTCGCCCCCTGGACCCCAAAGAAAGCGACAAATTTCGCAACACTGTAATATGAATGAAAGATTCGAGACAACCGTGCCCGAAGAATATCACCTGGAAAGGGTCGACAGGTTTCTCGCGCATTCGATCGAGGCGGATTTTTCACGCAGCTATATCCAGAAGCTCATCAGGGACGGCAATATCCTCGTCAACGGCGGACCGGTAAAGCAGAACTACAAGGTCAAGGCCGAAGACCGCATCGAGATCGTGGTGCCCGAGCCCGTGCCCCTGGAGCTCGAGCCCCAGGACATCCCCCTGGACATCTTGTACCAGGACGAAGACATAGCCGTGATCAACAAGTCTCCGGGCCTCACCGTTCATCCAGGGCCAGGAAATCCCGACCGCACCATGGTCAACGCCCTTCTTTTTCATCTCGAAGGGCTTTCCTCGATCGGCGGCGTCGCCAGGCCGGGCATCGTTCACCGGCTCGACAAGGACACCTCGGGCCTCATGGTCGTTGCCAAGAACGACCGTGCGCACCAGCGCCTGGTGGAGGAATTCTCGGCCCGAAGGGTGAAGAAGCGCTACATGGCCCTGGTGACCGGCAGGCCCGACCGGGACCACTGCGTGATCGATCGGCCGATCGCACGCCATCGCGTGTACCGCCATAAAATGACCATCGACGAGTCGGGGAGGGATGCTGTCACCGAGTACCGGCTCGTGAAGATATGGAACAACCAGATGGGGCTGTTCTCGCTGCTCGACGTCGCGCTCCACACGGGCAGGACCCACCAGATCAGGGTGCACCTGTCCGCATCCGGGCTGCCGATCGTGGGAGATCCGGTCTATTCAAAAAAGTGGGAGAAACACCGCGTCCCGTACCTGCTGCTCGCTTCGGTATCGCTTTCGTTCATCCATCCGGGAACGGGCGAGGAGGTCTCGTTCGAGGTCGGCCTTCCCGAGCACATGACGGATTTTATCAGGAAGCTGGATTCGTTCAGCAGTAGTTGAGGCCCACCGCGCCCTTGACTTTTTCGAGCGTGGGCAGCGCCACCGCCCTGGTCTTGTCTGCGCCCTTCTTTAAAATATTGATCACCTCGCCGCGGTCTTTTTCGTACATCTCCCTTTTTTCCCTGAAGGGCCTGAAGTGTTCCCAGATCAGCCCCAGGAGCTCCTTCTTGACCTCGCCGTAGCCGGTGCCGCCGCTGGCGTAACGGTCCCTGAGGTTTTCGATCCTGTCCTTGTCGGCGAAGAGCCGGTACAGGGCGAATATGGTGCAGGTATCGGGATTTTTCGGGTCTTCGACCGGCGTGGAATCAGTTACTATTTTCATCACTTTCTTCTTGAGCGATTTTTCGTCCTCGAAGATGTTGATGGTGTTGTCATAGCTCTTCGACATCTTCTGTCCGTCGGTTCCCGGTATGACCGCGATGTCCTCCTGTATGCTGGGCTCGGGGATGGTGAAGATGTCGCCGTAGGTGTTGTTGAACCTGATCGCGATGTCGCGCGTTATCTCCACGTGCTGCTTCTGGTCCTTGCCCACAGGGATTATCTGGGCGTTGTACAGGAGAATGTCGGCGGCCATGAGCACCGGGTAGGTGAACAGGCCCGTATTGGGCGTGATGCCCCTGGCCAGCTTGTCCTTGTAGCTGTGGCTGCGTTCAAGCAGCCCGAGCGAGGTATGGCACGACAGTATCCAGGTCAGCTCGGCAACCTCGGGCACGTCGGACTGCACCCAGAAATGGGCCCTGTCGGGGTCCAGGCCGAGCGCGAGAAAGTCCATGGCCGCGTCCACCGTGTTCTGGCGAAGAACTTTGCCGTCGGTGAGCGTGGTCATGGCGTGGTAGTTCACGATGAAGCAGAACAGCTCGTTGTCGGTCTGCATGCTGATCATCGGCTTCATCATCGCGAAGTAGTTTCCGATATGAAGCGTGCCCGAAGGCTGTATTCCCGAAAGTACCCGTGACATATTCTGCATCCTTATAATTGACGGTTATTTTTAGTCTTTCTCCGGAATACTGAAATACTAATTCAATACACTGAGATCAACAATCTAGTAATTGCCCCCTGTCCCCCACCGGGGGCACGGGTCTCTAAAATCGTCTACCACTCGTCCCCTCCGGGGGCCGGGGGGTAGTTCACCCGTTATTCCGGAATGCGCTACAGTTACTTCAGTGAAAAGACCCAAATAGTCAATAAAAATTTCTTCATGTTTTTAGGGGGAAATACAAAATAATACTTGCCTTGAAAAGTGCCGGTGGAATAATTTATGACGAATCTTATGCAAAAGGGGATTTTTATGGAAAAAAACGTAGGAATGGCGGATTCTTTCATTCGGTTTCAGCTTGGCGTTGCAATGTTCGTTAATATTATTATACTTGAAACCGGAATCTTCGGCTCGCTCATATTTATCGTTCTCGGCTTTCTGCTGATCAAGTCCTCGGTCGAGCGGTATTGCCCGCTGTACACGGCTCTTAAAATCACCACTGTTCCCAAATCCGGATACGGGGTTCCGCCCGCGGAAGGAAGCGGACACGGCGCGCACTGATAGTAATCATTATCGTAAAACGAAAAAAGGGGCTGAAATCGTTCAGTCCCTTTTTTTATATATCAGCAGCCCGGGGCTGGCCCCGGCGCGTTATTGCTAACGCTTGAGCGTCAACAGCTCCTGGAGCATCTGGTCCGACGTGGTGATGCTCTTGGAGTTCGCCTGAAATCCCCTTTGCGTCACGATCATGTCGGTGAACTGGTCCGAGAGGTCGACGTTCGACATCTCCAGGGTGCCGGCCACGATCTTGCCGCGCCCGGCGGACGATGCGGCGCCGATGTTCGCCAGGCCAGAGTTGTTCGAGACTTCAAAGAGGTTCTCGCCGTTTGCGGTGAGGCCCTGCGGGTTGGTGAACACCGCCATGGCGACCTGGCCGACTGACTGCTTGGTCCCGTTCGAATATATTCCGGTAATCACTCCGGAGTTGTCTATGTTGAAGGATTCCATGTATCCCATGGCGAACCCGTCCTGTTCAACCGCCTTTGTCGTGGATTGCGATGCGAACTGGGTAACGCCCTCCATGAGTCCCGCCTTGCCGAGGTCGAGCTTGATCGTACGGACGTTGGGGTCTCCCGCGATCCGGTAATTGGCGTTCACGATGAGCTGTCCCTGGTTCTGCTGGTCGGCGGTTCCTTCATCCGCCACGGATATGATCCTGCCGTCGGGAGAGAATCCGAGAGTGATGCGGCTCGTCGGGTTCGCCTGGTTGGCCAGGCCCGCTCCCGCCGGGACGTCAAGGGTTACCGGAGTTGTCGCGTCGGAAATCGCGGCCGAAGCCGTCCACTGGTTGGGCGCGGTCTTCCAGATGATCATGGTAAGCCGGTGGTTGTTTCCCTGGTTGTCGTAGACGTCTATGTTCGTGGTCACGCCCGCAGAGGCCCTCATCCTGCCGTTCGCGTTGGGCGGGACGATCGAGGAGCGCGTGTCGAGATTGCACTTGTACCTTATGTTGGTGGTCTCGCGGGCCTCGACTTTTCCGTATATCGGTATCACGATGTCCTCGGTGGATCCGCTCGAGTTGATGACCATCTCGCCGGCCTCGTTTCTCTCGGCCATCCATCCCTGGACCTTGAGGCCGTTCGCCGGGTTGACCATGTTGCCTGACTTGTCGAGCCCGAACGTGCCCGCGCGGGTGAAATACTGTTTG
>JAKLIV010000219.1 GCA_022709405.1 Spirochaetota bacterium | reverse complement strand
TGGAAAAAGCGTTCGTCGTTTCGATAACGCCTCTCATCAACGACACCGCCCTGTATGCCGACTATGTTCTGCCGTCAATATCGGTTCTCGAAGGGCCTGATTCGAATAACGCGGAAATAGTCAAGCCGTACAAGCAGTCAAAGCATGCAGGCGATATAATAATCGGCGTCGCGAAACTGCTCGAAAAGGCCGCGGTATCGTTCCAGTGGAACTCCTGCCTCGAAGCCATGCCGGGCGCGGGCCAGACAAAGAACGTTACGGCCGGCTTCGCCTTCAATGCTGAAATACTGAAAAATTATCTCAACGAATATGACAAATTGATGGGATCAACTGAATTCCCCATGGCTCTTCTGCCCGTGGAACTGCCCTATGTCGGCGACGGAGACGGCCTTGCATTCCCCTATGTGCTCAAGACAATCGACAGGCACACCTATTCGCAGGGTAAACTCTGGGTGCTGATTAACAGGGAAAGCGCCGACAAATACGGCGTTTCCGAAGGTGAATCCCTGGATATCATCTCGGAAAGAGGAGAAATCGGCAGCGTCAAAGCCCATCTTTCAGACATCGTGGCTCCCGACGTTGTGGGCATTCCTCTCGGCTTCGGCCATCTTGCCTACACCAAATACGCCGAAGATAAAGGCGTAAACGCCAAAGAAATCATGTCGGACAAACTCGATCCGCTGTCGGGTTCCGCCAACTGGTGGGCGACCAGAGTCAAAATTAGTTAAGGGGTGGAAGAATGAATACGAACGAGACACATGTGACTCAAGAGAATAAAATGAAAAGACGCTGGGGGATGGCTATTGACCTGGACAAATGCACCGGTTGCGGACAATGCTCGATCGCCTGCGCCCAGGAAAACAATCTGCCGATTTTCGAGGACGATTCCGACCAGCCCAAAAGGGTCGCCTACCTCGAGCTCATGAAGGTCACCAACGACAGGGATGCCAAGTACCCCAACGTCGAAGTGACCTTTATTCCCAAAATGTGCCAGCAGTGCGAAGGCAACGATCCCAGCAACCCGAAACCTCCCTGCGTGAGCGTGTGCCCGGTCGTGGCGACAGACGTCGGAGACGACGGGGTCGTCAGCCAGGTATGGTCGCGCTGCATCGGATGCAGGTATTGCCAGGTATCATGCCCCTACGAAGCGCGCGCTTTCAACTGGTGGAAGCCCCGTCACGAGGGAAGCTTCAAGAAATCCCTCAATTCCGACGTATCGGTCATGTCGCGCGGAACCATTGTGAAGTGCACATTCTGCAGCCACATCTGGAAACGCGAGAGGGACAAGGCTGTCGCACAGGGCATCACAGACATCAACGCGGTTCTGTACACGCCGACATGCGCTTCTTCATGCCCGACGGGCGCGATAGTTTTCGGCGACCTCAACGATCCGGATTCGGAAGTTTCGAAACTGTCGAAGGACAAGAGGGCTTTCCGCCTTGTCCACACGATCGACGAGAAACCCGAGGACGAGAAAAAGAGGCTGATGAAGCTGAAAGATTATCCCAATCCGAAAGTGTATTATCTTTCGAGCAGACAGTGGGTCCGCGATATGATGCGGTTTAAATAACTCCTTAGAAAAAAATCAGGGAAAGGAGAACAATTGTGAATACATTAGTAAAATCGGTAATTGATTTCATTGTTGAAACCTATAACAGCTATTCGAAGTCGATGCAGATATTCTTCATCTTCCTCGCGGTGAATATCTTCTTGTTCATGGTATTCGCCATACAGATCCTCTTCTGGGGACTGGGTTATACTGATATGAACAACATTTTTGCAATGGGCGTATGGATCATCGGCGACCTCGGGCTCGTTTCCCTCGGAGGCGGCGCCTTCTTCACCGGTTTCTTCCTCTATATGCTCAGGGTGGACAAGCTTGAGCCGATCATCAACTCGACGGTGCTCATCGGCTTCATGTGCTACCTGTTCACCTTCGTGTTCCTGGTCTTCGACATCGGCCAGCCGCTCAGAGCGTGGTTCGGGTACGCCTACCCCAACTGGGGAACGCACCTGATGCCGCAATCGATGCTCACCGAAGTAGTGTTCTGCCTCACGTTCTACTTCTGTGTTCTCTGCGTGGAGCTCATACCGGTCGTTCTCAGGCACAAGATAATCGACGCCATCCCGGCTTTCCACTACATCGGCCACTACCTCCACAGGCTCATGTGGATCATGGCGGCAGCCGGAACATTCCTTTCATTCTTCCACCAGGGTTCGCTGGGCGGCGGGATGTGGGATGTCCTCTACGGAAAACCCGGCTGGTTCAGGGCCCACCACCAGTTCTTCTTCATGGCGATCGTGGCCGCCACCGCCGGCGGGACCTCGTTCATGACGCTCTGCCCGTATATCGCCGGCAAGGTGATGAAAAAGGAAGTCGCCCCGATGGAGACATTCCAGACGCTCGCCAAAATTTCTGGCGCCATGTTCATATTCTACACGACCTTCAGGATTTACGACGTGTACACGATGGCGGCCAAATATGTTCCCTCTTTTGACAGGAACTATCTCGACATATGGGGCGGATATTACGGGATATGGATGCTGGTCTTCGAATTCGCAGCATGCTTCACTGCAATCGCAATGCTCAACATCAAGAAATTCAGGGACCAGGAAAAATTCATGGTGATAGGCATTTCCTCCGGGGTCGCGGCGATCATCATGAGCAAACTCTATGTCGTGCTTCATGGCTTCTCGATCCCCAATTTCCCCTGGAAAAGTTTCGCGGCATACAACCCGACCATCCAGGAGTGGTTCATCACGACCGGCGGACTGTGCTGCATGATCGCCATATACATGATCATGGCGAAGTGGTTCAGGCTGTTTCCGCACCTCGATAAGCATGAACACCATGCCGAATAAAAATTAGTATTATATAGACACAATAACGCAGAAAGGCCCGGTTCCCCGGGCCTTTCTGCGTTATGACAGAAAACAATTTTTACCTAATCTTGTTCTGGATTCTGCAGGCCTTGACGGTGTTTGAAAGAAGCATGGTTATCGTCATCGGCCCCACTCCGCCCGGGACCGGGGTGATTGCCCCGGCGACGATTGAAACACGCTCGTAATCGACGTCTCCGACAACCCTGGTCTTGTCGCCTCCGTCCGGATGCGGAACACGATTGGTGCCGACATCGATCACGACCGCCCCCGGTTTGACCATGTCGGCGGTGACGGTATTCGGCCTGCCCGCGGCGACGACGAGTATGTCTGCCTGACGCGTGTAATGCGCGATATCCTTCGTCGCGGTATGGCACACGGTCACTATGCAGTTGGCTCTTTTATTCTTCTGGAGCATCATGTTCGCTATGGGTTTGCCGACTATATTGCTTCTCCCGACTACAACGAGATGTTTGCCCTTGAGATCGGGAACCGTTCTCGCGATCAGCTCCTGGATGCCGTAAGGGGTGCAGGGGCAGAAGCAATCATCGTCTCCGATGACTATTTTACCCACATTCACCGGATGGAACCCGTCGACATCCTTGATCGGGTTGATCCTGTTGATTATCTTTTCCTCGCTGATTTGCTCCGGAAGGGGCAGCTGAACCAGTATGCCGTTCACCGATGAGTCGCCGTTGAGGCGGTCGACCAGATGAAGGAGATCCTCCTCGCTTGTCGCGCCGGGAAGCACGTGCTCGAATGACCTGATCCCGGTCTCTTCGCACCCTTTCTTCTTCATCCTGACATACAGGGCCGATGCCGGGTTGTCTCCAACGAGCACCACGGCCAGGCCCGGCTGAAGATTGTTTTTCTCTTTCAGTAGAGCCACATCGGCGATGATCTGTTCTCTTATTTCCTGGGAAATCTTTTTCCCATCGATTATGTGAGCCATTTCAATCTCCTTGGCAGTGAATGATAACTGTATGTTGAAAATTTTATCTTATAGTATAGCATTGTCCGGGATCAAATCACGTCACCACGTTCAGTTGACGGCCGCAATGCGAACATCTTCCATTGTCATAATTCTCGAGTCTTGTGCTGTAGCCCATTCTTTTTATCGCCACCGAGCCGCATCCCGGGCACCGCGTATCGTTGCCTCCGCTCTCGGCAGGAACATTGCCGCAGTAAACGAAATCGAGCTGTTCCAGAGCCTGCTCGCGTACCCTGAAAATAAACTCCGTATCGGTCGCCCGCTCGCCGTACTTGTAGTTCGGATAATACCGCGATATATGCCACGGTATCGAACGGCTTATTGACGAGAGATATTTTATTATGGCGCGCATCTCGTCCATCGTGTCGTTGATTCCCGTCACGATGAGCGTGGTGACTTCGACATGACGGGATGCTTCGTATATTTTTTCAATCGTTTTTTTCACTTCTGCCAGCCCGGCTTTCATCACTTTGCGGTAGGTTGATTCATTGAAGGATTTCAGGTCGATATTGAAGCCATCAACAGTGCGCAGCAGCTCTCCAAGCGGCCCGGGCTCCACATACCCGTTGCTGACCATCACGTTCACCAGGCCTTTTTCTACCGCAATTGCCGAAGTGTCAAGCACGTACTCCGCCCATATGATCGGCTCATTGTAGGTATAGGCCACGCCGATCGAGCCGTTTTCAACCGCAAGGCTGACCATATCCTCCGGGGGATAATACTCGGTCATTGCATCCTTTTTCTGGGATATTGACCAGTTCTGGCAGAACGGGCACTTCATGTTGCATCCGGCAGAGCCGATCGACAGTATCCTGGTACCTGGATGGAAATGATATAGCGGTTTTTTCTCGATCGGGTCCATCGCGATGGATGTGACTCGGCCGTAAGTATCGGCAAACAGCACTCCGCCGGCATTTGACCGGGCTCCGCAAATGCCTGTGTTGTCGGCCTTTATCGCGCATCTGTGCGGGCACAAATGGCAGCGGACGGTTTCACCGCCCATCGGTTCCTGATACAGGGCTTTTCGTTTTTGTTGCATGGCGGCTACCTGAAAGAATTCCCTTTCGCCGCGATGGAGGCTATGCCGTTTCTTCTTCGGTATTGTCCCGCGGCTTGGTCTCTTTTTTCATTTTCTTTTCATCGGGTTTGATCATCTCGCATTTACCCTCGAAAACGACGCCGTCCGCGATTTTGAGCTTTGCAGTGCGGATATTTCCGTACAGCTTGCCGTTATCGTGAATCTCGAGACGGGCGAGAGCCTCGACGTTGCCGCGCACCGTCCCCTTCACGATCACGGTCTTCGCCGAAATGTTGGCTTTGACTTCGGCGCCCTCGCCTATTACGAGATATCCCCCATCGACGATCTCACCCTCAAAATAACCGTTTATCTGGAGAGATTTTTTAAATGAAAGGTCGCCGTAAAATGACGTGTCCTTGCCGAAAACGGTGGCTATCATTCCAACATCATAAACCGGATTCTTGTTTACCTGAATTACCTTGATTGTCATATAAAGCTTCCTGTACCTACTTGGTTGTCATCACGAAAACGCCGTCCCAGTTTTCCGGGGGCGGATTCTGTGAATAATCCCTTGATCTCTGGAGATAGAGGCGGGACGGCCCGTCGTCCGGAACGATTTTAAGAGCCATTTCGAACGCCCTTATAGCGTCGTCCCATTTCCTCTGCTTGTACGCGGCCAGTCCCAGATTGTAATATTTCAGCATATCCTGCTTTTCTCGCGTCATCATCTCATACCTCGTTTCAGGGCGCCATTAAAAATTTCTCTCAACAAAAAACATCGAGAGGTTGTCGAGGATTCCCTTGAACTGCGTCCCGGGATATTCTACAATGAGTTGAACCGCCCTGTCAATATATTCACCGGCTATTTTCATGCAGTAATCCATCGCTCCTGAAGAAACGACGATGTCCCTGACGGCCGGCCAGTTTTCCCTGACTGGTTCGGTATGCAGCGACCTCATTTTTGCAGCGA
>JAKLIV010000218.1 GCA_022709405.1 Spirochaetota bacterium | reverse complement strand
AGTTGATCCGCTCGGTGCTGAATGGATCGCAGAACTCCCATGCCCGCTCGCCGGGAATGTTGAAAAGGCTGAAAAGGTCTGCGCCATTCTCGTAGCGGGAATAGGCGTCGAAATACTGCCATCCGCCATTGTGAATCACATGCAGGAACGTATTTTTGGAGAAATTGATGTTACTGTAATAGTAGTAGTCGCTCCTCACGATGCCGTTGAAAAGTCCGGCGTATGCGTCGTTGGTGAAAGTGTAGTGGGGCATGAGATCGAACTGAATGATCACTTCGGCGCTTGCCCGGGCAAGCGCGATCCGCCGCCTCAGCTTTTCCTCGGCGGTTATTCCCCAGTAGAGGCCGTCAAAAAATTCATGGTGGTCCAGCAGATAGTATCTTACGCACTCGACCTCGCAGGTATGCACGCCGATTTCGTATTCGATTTCCATGATCTTGAATCGCATGGTTTTACCGGTGTAGGCGACGCCGTACTTTTCGATTGCGGACCTCATGGTTTTTACAGCCTTCTCGTCGCCTCCGCGGTAATAGCCGGTGATCACGCAGACTTTTTCCCCGAGCCGGGCCAGCTCCCTGGGGAGCTCGTACACGACATTGGCGAGGCCGCCGCTTTTCGAGAAAGGCATGGCCTCGGCCGACATGAAAACCAGGTGGCCGCGGCGGGAGAGCTCCCTGAGCGCAATGCCGATATCGCTGACGACCGGGTCATCGTCCTCGATCATTCTTTTGCCGTAGTCGAGAACCGTGTCTGCGTCGAGGATTTTTCTTTTATACAGGTGATATGCGGCGCGCTTGAGCCCGAGCTCGAGGGAAGGGCGGTGCTTGTCCCAGAGGAGCGGCCCCAGGGTCTTGATGATGAACGATCTCATACTTTCGTAGGTGCCGCTGTTTTTGACGATCTCTGAAAAGGCGAAATTCGATTCGATCTTCTCGACGGCCGACAGGGTGCAGAGTCTGAAAAACGAATTCATGAAGAAATCGGTGTAATGGTCCTCGAGCCTGATGCGCTCAAGCTTTAGCAGCTTAACCCTTTCGGTGAAAGAGACAACGGTATTGACCCTCGATATTTTCAGTTCGGCGCCCGTGAAGTAGCTGTATTGCCTGGTGATGCCCGAATACAGGGGATCGATGACCCGGTAGCAATAATCATCGGGAATGGGGAGCACCGGGCTGTCAAACTGGATGTCGGCGGTCTGGTTGGAATCCGCGAAATTGAACGCGCCGATCCATATGTCCTTTCCCACGAACTTGACTGCTGCGGCAACCATGGTGTTGTTGGCCCAGACGAGATAACCCCTTCCGCGGTTGGACCGATGGAACCTGTACCATTCGCTGTAGAACGGATCGAGGCTCCGGTGCGCGGCGTATTCGAACTGGTTCCAGTTGACGAAAATGTTGTCGAGGAACACCTTCCATCCCTCGCCCTCGGCGCTCCCCTCGTAATCCATGATTATGTTGCTCATGAAACAGGTCAGGGGGACCGCGGCCCGGAGGCCCCTGTGCCCGAAAGTGTTCAGGGCGCGCCGTTCGTCGTGGTTGCCGAGAATCCCCAGGAGCTCGGTGCCCTCGGGCAGCACCGATGGATAGTGGTTGTCGTAAATGTGGTATATCTCCCTGACATCGCTCTTGCCGTGGATTATGTTCTCGCAGATCTTGAACAGGGCCGAGTTGTAGGGGATGAGGCCGGTCCTCGTGAGGAAGCGTTCGTGCCCCCAGTAGCATTCGGCGATATTGATGAAAAACTTCTTCTTTTTCTGCCTGAGCTTCCGCTCGACGCGCTGCATCAGGTAAAAATGCAGCGGGACTGATATGATGTCCCGGCAGGCGGAGTCGTAGTATCCGGTGGTGATATAATGGCCGTCCTCCCGGTCGTTGACGATTATCGAGCCTTCGACCATCTCGTCGTGGCCGCGCTTCCTGTCGTAAACGTAGAGATAGTTGTTCTTTTTCATCATGATGGGCACTGCATGAGCTGAATCGAACCTCACCCCGTCGATGTCGTACAGATCGATGAGCGTATCGATCGAATCAGCCAGCCATTCCCAGATTTCGAACTTGCGGTAGTTGAGGAGCTTGCCGTCGTTCCATGAGCCGTATCTCCCGTCGGTCGAGGCGCGGGGATACAGGTTGCCGTCGTGGCCGTAAGTGTAGACCATGAGATCGTCGCCCAGCAGATCGCTTTTCCGGTTGATGTGCGGGATTATATCAATGACGATTTTTATATCAAGGGAATGAGCCCTTTTCACGAGCTCGATGAAATCCTTTTCGCCTCCGAGAGACGGCTCGATATCAACCAGACTCACCGGCGAGAAGGGCGAGGGGGATGAGGCTTCGGGAGCCCAGTCTTCGCGGTTGGATCCCCTTTTCTGCACTCCGAGAAGATAGATGGCGGTAACGTTGTAACGTCGCTTGAGGTCGGGAAGGTGGGTCGTTATGTCCGCGAAATTTCCGAGACGGATTACTTCGCCGTTTTCATTATACACCAGCCCCGGATGGTCGGGATCGTCATGCCAGTAGGCTTTGGTGTGTCCGTGGATGTCGGGAAATATCTCGAGGATTATATCGCCGCGAAGGTCCGGGATCACGTTCACCCTGCCGCTCGAACCGGGCAGGTTCAGCCACCGGGGCGGTTTCCCGTTCTGGTACAGAAGAAAATCGTAGTGCCCGTACGAGTTGAATGTATGCGATACCCGGTATGAGCCTGCATTGGCGTCATAGGCCATTGGAAGGTCGAAGAAGGATGCGTCTTTTTCCAGGAAAAGCCTTTCATGGGAGCGGTTCTTGAATATTCGGATAAATAAGCCGGCCTCGTCAGCGGGCATTTTAAAGGTGAACGTGTGTGCGCCGCCCATGCGCAGGTTTATGAAGTGCGTCGCCAGCGGCGCATCGAAATCTTTGGGCGCCAGTATTCTTTCGAGGATTATGTTCGCACGGTTCCTTACCTCGTGGATGTCGTGACCCGAAGCGGCGACAAGCAGCCTTACAACTTCCCTGAGGGACTGGATGTCGTTGCTTTTTTTGTAACGACCGGCCATGCTCTCCAGCGACTTGACCGCCTTGAGGTTTTTTTCATAGTTGAAGTTGAGCTCGTCGTTTCTGACCCGGGCGTCAAGGTCCCTGAGGATTTTTTTTCTGCTTTCCTCTGTAAAGGGCGGTACTTTTCTGACCGCCGGCGGGGCCTCTTCAGCTTCGATTTCGGCGACCCTGGCGTATTCGATGACCGAGTCGACGAGGAGGTTAAGCGACTGTGATACTTCGGGCGAGTATACTTCAATATGGGTAAAACCAGTTTCAATGGCGCGTTCTTCGATGGTCAGAAGGTGCTGAAATGCCGTGAAAAGGTCTTTTCCGCCCTTTCTCTGTTCGGCGAATAACGCGTCAAAAATTTTCAAGCCGAGATATATCGTCGGTATTTCGGCCCAGGGCGGACCCTGGCCTACATGTGCGATCACGGTAGTGGCGGAGGATACGTGAAAGATGGTTGGCACGCGCGCAGGCTCTTTTACGATCACGAACCTGCGGCTTTCAATCGTCTTGTAGGACCCTTCGGCGATCGCCCTGTGTATGAAGGCCATGGCCGTTACCAGCCGGGAGGAAAGGCGGGTATCGCTTGCAAACATGCTTTTCCTGGTCTGGTCGCCGTCGGATACGGTATCGAACATCTTGTTCCTGATATCCAGGAGTTGCTCCCGGTGCATCTCGATGGGGGTGCCGGTTTTGATGTCGTTTATTATGTCCTTTGAAGTGTAAAAATCGAAGCATCTGCTCTCGCTGAATGCGCGGGCGATTTCGCTTTTTACAAGGGAGTCCGAAATGAGGTGTTCATCGGAAATCCTGAACCTGCAAAGGCTGCTGGCGATGCTGCGTTCCAAATCGGTGAGACCTCTTTGGTTTTCTTCTATTGAAGGTATCCCCTGTAAATCCCGTCAATCGAAAAACCGTTCATGTCGATCGGCTAACGTGAATTTACATGGCGCCTTCTGATCTGATGATATCATGCTTTGATAATTGAATCAAGGAAGATTTATAATTGGATCATTGCAATGATTAGGCAGGGAGGTCGGCTTATAAGCGGTTTTGGGGCCGTCCGAAAAGATGAAATAGGGCGGCCCCAGGGGTGATTCTTGCTTAGCGAAGGGCTTCTTTCGAGAATTTCGAGTCTTCGATATCGGTGTTGTATATCACTTTTTCTACATTCATCTCGGTTTTTCCGCTTTGATCTGCCATGGTGACGATTATCTTCATCGGAGTGACTATTCCGTCTATTGTCTTGATGTCCTTGTTTTCCATGTACTTGAAAAGCTTCCCTTTCTGGAAGAAATCGACCTTGACGATCACATAATCGTTTTTTCTAACATAGAGAATGTTCTTGTCGTAGGTTTTCGTTCCTGATTTTTTTATCGCTTCGACCATGTAGCAGGCCTGGCCGCTGACGCTGGCGTCGCCCAGGTTCTTGTAATCGTAGTTGTCTATGTCGCGGCTTTCCAGGTCCTCGTATGTCAGGTGGGATTGGACGAATGATCCGCCTTTGTCTCCGCCGACGAGCCTCTTGACCTTGCCTGAAGACAGCCTGAGCCATTGGTCGTCCTCTCCGTTTTTATGCGTGTGCGTGAGCACCTTGATCTGGGTCGGTTTGGTGAACGTGATCAGTACCTTGTCGTCGCCGCCGATCGTTTTCTGGAACAGAAGGAATTCCTTGTCCATAACGGTGCCGCCCTTGGTGATTTTCATCGAGACCTTGCTTTTCGCGCTTTTCGGTTTGGCGAGATTTTCGCTCTTGTCGATGATTTCCCTTCCGGTTAGCGCGAAGAGGGACTGTGCGGATAAAAATGAAATGAGAGTTGAAAGGAGCAATAAACGTTTCATGAATTTTCTCCTGAATAAATAGTATCGTGGTTCCAGGGATTAAAAGGCCGGCGCGGGCCGGAATCCTTCCCTGTCGTTGTTTTGAACGACAACGTGAATGTCTAACCCGCTCTCCGGATTTTTTCAATAATTTTATCGCGGCCGGAAAAAAAAAGCGGGAAGAAACTACCTTCTTCCCGCTTCGGTGATTTCAGGCAAGTGGTCAATCCTCGCTGTATGTCCTGTTGCCCATGATGCTTATGACTTCGCCGTTCAGGGTGTTCACCCGGTCATAATACATGGTGCCGTACTGTTTGGGTATCTTGTTGAAGAGATACCAGGTCCAGTAGAATCCCAGGTACTCTCCTTCATCAGGCCACCCGCTGTAGTTGCTGTCGAGGATCGCGATGATGTAAATATCGTTCATGCTGAGAAGCGTGCCATTGCTGTATTTATTCAGCGGTATGCTGTCGTAGATGAACGGGTACAGGTCGATGGTGTACCAGTTGTTCTGCCATGTACTTGAATTGGGAATCGACAGGTAGTTGATGGACGTGATGTAGTCCATGTCGGTGATGCTGTAGCTGGGCGCGGTGATCCAGTTTGCCCAGACATGGTCCACGCCGGCCTTGTAAATCGTGAGCACCATGACCTGTCTGCCCTGAATCAGCGATGGATTCAGGTCCTTCTCGGAGGTTAGCTGCTCGAACTGGAACCGGAGCTGCGCATTGTGATCGTACATGGTCTTGTTCACGCCGAAGCTCCATCCGCCCGTCAGGTTGGCGTAGTTCGCTCCCGCATGCAGTGTTGTTGAATAGTCGCGGGTGGTCTTGTTCTGGTAGTAGCCGACCTTGTCCCCGGCGGTCGCGCTCGGGAAGCCTGCCGTGAAGTCGCGGTCCCAGATCGCCAGTATCCTGACCTCGTCTCCAGGCTCGAGGCCCGTGCTCGACAGGTCGATGTTGTACGAGGTCGAGCCCTGCGGCAGCCTCAGGAAGTATTTCATGGTCGCTATC
>JAKLIV010000217.1 GCA_022709405.1 Spirochaetota bacterium | reverse complement strand
AAATCTTTCAATTGTAATATATCCGCCTGTCCGATGTATCAATCATGAGCGCCAGGTGGCCGAACATGCCGTCGAAACAGCCGACATACAACAACCTCATAGACGTGTGCATATCACTGGAGGAAGATCCGCAGCTTTCAGGAAAAATTTCCGACATGTTCAAGGCGCTGCTTTCGGGGTATTTCTTCAAATACGAAGCCGGCGAGAGCAAGAATTTCAGCGCGCTCATATCGAACATGGAAGTCCCGGACTTCATTGCATCCGCAAAGACGATTCTGGACATCGAGCCTGAGCCCCTGAGCAGCTATGTCATGGGGGGAACCATCAACGAGTCCCTGGCCGGAAAGCTGATGCTCTCGACACAGTATCTGACGGCGTTCTATTCGAGCCATCCGCCATCGTTCAGCAAGCTTCCCGAAGATGTCAAGTTCGAGCTTATCGACAGGGTCAAGGAAAAGAACGAAATAATCGTCTCCGCTTTCGACAAGATGAACCAGGACAGGGAGAGCGACAAAAAAAGACTGATAGTGACCCTCATCGCCCTGGTCCTGAAGAATGTCCATAAAAAAACCGCGATGCCCCTGTCAAAACTCGATGCGGGCGCCGATGAGACGATTCGCAGGATATTCAGAAACTGCGACTCGGTATTTCTCGCGGCAGAGACCCAGATATCGGACCTCAGGGACGAAACCAAAATAAAAGAGCTGATAAAGAAATTCTTCGTCATCAAGCAGTTCAAGGACATCAAGGAAATCAGCGATGTCTACAAGTCCGAGCTCGAGCGATATATCAAGCGCGGCATGAGGGCGTCGGTCTGAAACCATCAGCCGGAGCATATTCAGGAACATGGAATTCGTAGAAGAAAGATCGCCGGCCGGATACCTGATAAAAATTTTCTTCAAGACCTGGCAGTTCCTCGCGTTCACGGGCAAGGGACAGACCATATACGCGGATTCCGAAAAAAAATCCATGCTCCACCGCGTCCCACTGATCATAATGGTCGGCGAGAACTTCATCATCAGCAAAAGCTATGTCAGGGACTACAGCCTGCTTAAAATCAGGAACGGCGTCATGGTGCTTCCCTACCGTGACGCCAGAAAAAAGGAAACCAGCTACGTTTTCATCATCAACGACCTTCCCATCGACATGATCCCGGTGAGGATCGAATCCGCAAAAAACATCGCGGTCATGGTGAAACAAACCGACGCCTCGGTCAGGCCCGACTACGTGATCGTCGACGACACCGTTACGTCTAACGACGTTGTGATCATAAAAAACAGGTACCGGGCCGAAAACATCATCTACATAGAGGATTCGCCCGGTTCAAAGCTCGCCGAAATCGCTGCGGCGGAGGAGGAATCCGAGATAAACCTGAACATGCTTTCCCAGAACCCGGTTTTTCTGGCGCGGATTCACCTCAGGTCCATGAACCTGTCGAAGATCAACCAGATCCTCCTCGATTTCGACCTCAGCGCCCTTGACACGGAATACATCATGAACTTCATCGGCACGCTCCTGTCGGGCGAAGAGGGACAGGTCTCCCCGAAAAACAAGAAAATCCTGGAAGAGCTGTTCAACTCCTTCCTCTTCTATCATTTCCTCCTGAAGAGGGACGACAATAAAATCAGGGAAACGATCGATTCCAAGGCCAGCCTCAGGAACATCACCACGTTCAGGACCCTCATCCAGAAGGCGAAATCGATTTTTCCGGGAAACGAGGACCAGCTCCTTTTCACCGAATACGACAACCTGCTCCTGGAAAAAAACGATGCCCTTCAGAAAGCCTGACCCTCTCCTGCTCCCAAGGATAATCATATCGCTCGCTGCCGCCTGCGCGGTATTCTGCCCGGGCGCCGATACGGCCGCGGCGGACGGCCGTATCCGGGTGTTCTTCACCTCCCCCGGCCGTGACGGAGCGCAAACCCCCGACAACCCGGAATCGGCCCTCGTCCGGCTCATCGGCTCCGCGAGGAAAAGCTTCTATGGGGCCTTCTACGACATCTCGTCCTCCAGGGTCGCCGCGGCCCTCGACAAGGCGCGCAGAAGGGGCGTCGACGTGCGCCTCGTGACCGAAAAGGACAATTTCGACAACAGACAGATTTCACTGCTCATCAGGGCGGGCGTTCCCGTCGTTCCGGACAGGAGCAGGGGGCTCATGCACAACAAGTTCGCTGTCGTCGACGGCGTCTGTCTATGGACCGGATCGTACAATACGACCGGCAACTGCGCCTACAGGAACAACAACAACGCCGTCCTCATCGAGTCGCCGGAGCTCGCCGCGATATACCTTTCCGAATTCAGCGAGATGTTCGAAAGTAAAATTTTCGGCAACCGAAAGGATGCCAACCCCTTCGAATCCGTAGGAAAAAAATACCATGTCAGAATCGACGACGCCGACATCAACGCCTACTTTTCGCCGGACGACAACGTCGAGCGCATCATCGTCCAGCGCATCAGGAAGGCCGAACGCTCGATCGACTTTCTTGCATTCTCTTTCACCAGCGACGCCATAGCCGCCGAGATGATCGAAAGGCACCGCGCCGGAGTCGCGGTGCGCGGCGTTATCGAAAAAAGAGGATCCCGTTCGAAGGAGTCAGAATTCGTGAAGTTGAAAACAGAGGGGATTCCCGTGAAAATCGACAGAAACAGGCATGCCATGCATCACAAGGTCATCGTCATAGACGACAGGCTCGTGATAACCGGATCGTACAACTTTTCAAGGAACGCAAACAGAAAAAACGACGAGAACGTTCTCATGATCGCGAGCCCCGAAGTCGCGTCAGCCTATATGCGGGAATTCGACAGGCTCTACCGATAGGCCAATCGGGGTCAGCGATTTTTTTTGCTCAGGATTATCTTCTCCCTCTCCTTCCTGTTTATGAAAGCGGCGAGCTCCCTGAAGGCGCCGTACGATCCGGTTTCGATTCTCTTCGCGCCGATATCGATCACCGACCTCACGACGACAGCCCCTTCCCTTATCTCATAGGTGAACGAGGCCGCGAACGGGCCGCTCCCGGACGATTCGTTTTCCGGCAGCCGGTGCACTACATAACCCCCTGGAACGATGAAAACGCTTTCGACTTCGGTCCTGCCTGTCTCGGGCAGCAGAAGGGGCGAATCCCTTCCGGAAATCAGCGCGTACGCATCAAAAAGGCCGCTGCCGACCAGGAATGAAGGCGCTATGAGATCGGCATCGGTCTTCTCGCATACCGACGGCGCGGTGATCTCATAGGAGCACTCGGCGGGCGATTCCATGTCTGCGCCGGCGATTTGCAGGTTTTCGATGCTCGCGCCGGTGAAGCGCCTGTTCCAGTACTGCATCAGGGACCTGGCTTTTTTTGCGGGATTCTCCATTCCGGACCGTATTTCAACCGCAGACGGGCCCTGCTTTCTCAGGGTTCTCTTTATCCTCGCGCTGCCGCCGGCCTCGAGCGCGATCCGGTTATAAATCGTCACCGCGTTTCCGTTCAGCCCGGAGTCGGATGTCGAAACGAACCTGCACCCCTTTTCGCCGATCACCAGCGCCGAAATCCCCCTGTCGCATTCAGGCAGGTCCCTGAGCCCGGTATAGTCGGCTGTCGCATCCAGAAACAGCGGGCCGTCGAGATAAACACAGCACAGGGCGTGGTTGAAGAACCCCAGATGCGGGACGCCGGGGTCGAATGCCCCGTTATCGTACGTGCGCACCAGGGAAAGATCGGCCTGCAGTCCGGCCTCCTCGAGCATCGCCTCCAGCACGAGGGCCGTGTCCTTGCAGTCTCCCATCCGCGAAGCGTAGGTCTGGTCAGTACGGCGCGGGCGGATTCCTCCAATCCCGAATTCGAATCCGACATAGCGGATTTCGGACGCCACGTGGCGGTATATCCTCGCGGCCTTTTCGGCGGGGCTGGAGACCCCGGCCGTGAGCTTTCGCACCGCCTCCCGCATTTCGTCGCTCACGATTTTCCGGCCAGAAATGACCGACCGGTACCAGTCGAAAACCTCATCCCAGGAACCGAACGTAGTAAAGACAACCGAAGGGAGAAAATCGCCCCTGTCGGGCATGCCCGGCTCGTCCCTGTGCGGCGGAAGGTTTTTCTCCCTGATCGTGTAGACCAGGAGGTCCCTGTCCGCTGAAGGCGCAGGCGCTTTGCACGCAAGCCCTGAAGATCCCGATACGGCATGACAGCGGATTTTCCTCGACCGCGGAGCGGCAAGGACATGGTTGTATTCAATGATCCTGCGCCTGCCGCCGAGCACATACGATTTGCCGAAAGCCGCGCACCCGTCTTCCCCGCATTTCATGGTTACGGTATACCCGATATCGAGTATGTCGCCGGCCGAAATCCCCGGGACTGGAACGATCACGGCGCCGAGGTCGTAGTAGAGCCGGCTTTCGGGGTCTGAAAGCGACTTGAAATATCTCTCGGATATGACTGCCGGCGAGCCGCTTTTCCACAGCGTGCAGGTAAGGTTTTCGACCTTTTCGGTTTCGGGAGAAAAAACCACGTGCTGCACTGCATAATCCTCCGCCGCTGAATCATCGTTGATCAGCACGATCCTCCTCACATGGACCTCTTCCGATCCTGCGGCGCCGAGCAGCGTCACCGATTCGTCGAGCAGCACGACCGCGGGTTCATCGCCGAACGGCCGCGCCCTTTCACTGAGCGACATGACGTCTTCGTGAATCATGAAGCGCGCGAGGTCCCCGCCGTTTCGGGCGAGCAGCCCGACCTCAAGCCTGAGGGCCGCGTTTTCGGGATCGCGCTCAAGGGCCCCGCGCAGATAGTGCCCGGCGAGCGCGCTGTTGCCGAGTCGAAGATATTCGCGGCCCAGCGCTGCCAGTACCTCGGGATTGTACGGCGATGCATTCAGGGCGGAAGCGAGGCACGCGAGGGATTCGCCGCCGGCCCCATGCCCGAGGTTTTCTGCAAGAAGGAGCCTGAAACGCATGCAGTACGGATGCAGCGCAACCGCTTCATGCAGCGCGGTTCTGGATTCGCCGGTTTTACCCGAGAGCCCGCATAGCTCGATGTATTTTTCGGCCGAAAGCCGGTCATAGCGGTCTGCCGCCGCGACAATGCGCATGGACGCGGCAGCCGCCGCGAAATCCCCCTGCCGCTCATGAATCCCGGCCACGATCACCGCGGCCTCGCAGGGCATCGACATTTTGAGCGGCCCGGTGCTTTTCATGGCCTCGATGTCCCATCCGCGCGCGGCGCAGTATTCCGCCATTGCCTGCGTGCACAGAAAAGACGGGCACGCGAGCTTTTCCATCGCCGACACGATTTCATACGCCTCGTCATACTGTTCCAGTTCGATTTTCAGCCTCACCAGTTTAATCCCGGCCTCGGCGTTCCCGGTCCCTGCATTGAAACTCCGCCTGAACCGGTCAAGCGCTCCCTGGTCGTCCGTTTCGGCCTCGCCCAGGCAGTACTGCGCGGAGGGATAATAAACCGAATCCGGGCCTATGGCCTCGAAGCAGTACTGCGCCTCCCTTTCCTCGTCGGACACGAACCCGGCGATGAAAAAGAAATACCCCTTCATGAAAAGATCTTCATCTGAAGATCCGCCGCCGGCGAGCAGCGTATACGGCGCGACTTCCACGACCGATGACGGCGCGCATCCTCCTCCCGAGGCAGGTTTCTGCGCCTCGACCGGCCGGCCTGAAGCGTCCGCAATCCTGAGCGACAGCCTTATGCCCCTGCGGGAATACCCGGTCTTGACCAGGATACGGTGCGTTCCCGCATTCATCGCGACCCTTATGCGGAACTGGTCGAGCATGAATTCATGGCCCGCCCTGCTTGAAAAAACCGGCTTCCCGTCGAGGAGCACGTCCGTGTAACCGCACTTGCCGAGCAGTATGTCATATTCGCCCGGATCAC
>JAKLIV010000216.1 GCA_022709405.1 Spirochaetota bacterium | reverse complement strand
AATCGGTGAAAAAAATTTACGGATCGTCAAAAAAGTCTTTACCTGTTTTCTGCGTGAAGAATCATTAAACGAGGCGGATTAAAAAGGCAAGATTTTAATAAAAATTGTGGGAACCGCGCTTTCATCCACAGTTTTCAAAA
This sequence comes from Spirochaetota bacterium, assembly GCA_022709405.1. Lineage (GTDB taxonomy): Bacteria > Spirochaetota > UBA4802 > UBA4802 > UBA5550 > JAKLIV01. The sequence goes on along the minus strand of JAKLIV010000216.1, from coordinate 5,766 downwards.
AAATACCGGCCTTGAAATACAAACCGTCTGTCCGTATTTTGATTGACATAAAAACGGACCAGTTATTAAATAAATGTAACGAGTGAGTTGTCACTCAATAATGACTTTTCCGGAGACGACCGGGTTCGGGCCGAAGCGTCGAAACGAACCGACTGTCCCGATGTATCAGCACCACCGGAGGTTAACATCATGAATATCCTCAAGGCCCTGCTTCTCGCCCTGCTCCTGCTGCTGCCGTTCGGTTGCGACAACATAAGCGCACCGGGTGGCTCGACTGTTCCAGCATACGACGACCCGGAATCTCCCGAATATATCCCGCCGACCGAAATTCCCTATCTCGTAGGATGCGGGATACAGGACATTACCGGACCTGCGGCTGAAGTCATGTTCGCCGGGTACTGCGATTTCGAACAGCTCGGCAACGGGATTTTCATGAGGCAGTGGGCCAGGGCGTTCATAATCAAGGACCGGCGGACCGGGAAAAACATCGTGATGGCCGTGGCCGATATCCCCCTGATGTCGTCAGGCGTTTATGCCGAGGTAATCGACAGACTCAAGAAAAAATACGGCGACGTGTACAATGAAAAGAACGTGGCGATCAGCGCGACCCATACCCACAGCGGGCCCGGAGGATATTTCAGGACATACGCCCTCAACATCTTTGCGGGCATGACCTTTCACCAGGGCAACTTCGACACTATCGTCGACGGCGTGTACGAAGCCATTGCAAAGGCTCACGAAAATCTCCAGCCGGGCCGGGTGTTTTTCAATTCAGGAGAATTTTCCCCTGATCGCTTCAAGAGAATCAGCAGGCAGCGCTCGGAGGAGGCGTACGTGCTGAACAGGGACGCCGAGGAATACCTCCTCCCCAACGGCGATCTCGATGACACCAACAGGACGCTTTCGCAGCTCAGGCTGGTCAGCCATGACGGCACCGAGATCGGCATGTACAACTGGGCGCCCATACATCCCAACGTTTCCGGGAGCCATCTGAAGCTTATCAACGGCGATATAAGCGGATATGCGTCGTATCTGATCGAGTCAAACAGGGGCACGGATTATGCCGAAAGCGACGGCTTTGTCGCGGCATTCGCCTATAATGACGCTGCGGACACATCAGGGAACCTGCCGGAGGACGCGATCGTATTCAACAATGACGGCGACCCCGGCAACGATGTGGCGCTCGACGGGGTCGAAGACTACATCGCTGACGGCCCCAACGACCACGCGCGCGTTGCAATGAGGGCCAGGACTGCGGTTGCGCTCGCGGAAAAAGTGTTCGCCGAATCCGGGACCGAGCTTACCGGGCAGATCGATTCGCGCCAGGTTTTCGCCGCCGCGCAGGCCATGGCCATCGATCCGGCTTATATCAATGAGGAAGACGTGTATTATGAAGACGAGCTCGGCGAGGGCAAAGACTCCTGCCGGCTCTGCAACGGCGCCGCCGGGGTCGGCTTCTTCGCAGGGTCGACCGAGGACGGCGACAGCGGACAGGTGAACGCCGGCGAAGGCAATCCCCGCGAAATCGACGATTACTCTATAGCGAACCTTGCCGACCTTATTTCCGACCCTATTCCCGCGATTACCGACATCCTGCTGCACACGCTTGTTCCCTCGAGCGATCTCTATGAAGAGATGGACTGCCAGCTCGAGAAACGTATGACGCTGAATTTCGACGAGCTCGACAGGCTCATCCCGGGAGGCAAGGCATGGAACATGAACCAGCCTTTCCAGATTCACAGGATCGGGGACCTCGCGATCATCACGCTTCCCGCCGAGGTTACAACCATGTCTGGCAGGCGCATAAAAAAACAGCTGAAAAAAGCGCTGCCCGAAATAACAAATGTCGTGATAAATTCGACATCCAACTGCGACCTGCGCTATCTCACCACGAGGGAAGAATACGCCGCACAGCAGTACGAAGGAGGGGCGACGCTGATGGGTCCTTATTCCCTGAACGCGTTTCTCCAGATCGTAAGCGAGCTTGCCGCGACATTCAAGCCCGGAGCCGCCGTTCCATCGTACGCGGTGAGCTACCAGACGTTCAAAGACGGCCTCGAGGAATACGCAGTTTTGAAAATCGCCGGCAATGTCGTGTTTGACGATGCTCCCGTCGGCAAAAAATTCGGTTCGGTCAGGACCCAGCCGGAAGATTCGTATAAAAAAGGCTCGACCGCGTCAGCGGTCTTCTGGGGAGCGCATCCCAACAACAATCTCACGGTCAAGTCCCATGAAAGCTTTCTTGTCGTTGAAAGAAAAAATACGGCCGGCTCATGGGAGCCTGTCGCTCGCGACTGGGACCCGTGTACAAGGTACATCTGGAAAAGGAACAGTGTGGCCTTCTCCCTTGTAACCATCGAATGGGACATTCCCGCCGGGACAGCATCGGGAATTTACCGCATCAGGCATATCGGCCAGCGCAAATCGAAGTGGACGGGTAAAATATACCGTTACGAGGGCGTTACGGAGGAATTTTTGGTCAACTAACCCCCTCCCATCCTCCCCCTTTCAAAGGGGGAGGTGACTGAGCGAAGCGAAGTCGGTAGGGGTTATCAAAATCCTGATTTTCAAAAACACCAGTAATTTTAATCTTGATAAAACACCGGTTATGTTATACTATATTTAATGACCGGTATTTTTTTCATGCTCCTTTTCCCGAACTATCATAAAGGTTGGAGGGTATTTTATGAGAATAAGGAAAAGCGATTCATCGGATTCGAAACTGAAAAAAAATAAAACAGCAGCCGTAAAGGCATATTCTTCAAGAGACACCGACGGGTTCAGACATGAGGTAGAGTTGAAGGCGTATTACAATTTTCTGGACCGCCAGCAATATAACAAACCTGGAAACGAAATAACCGACTGGCTTGAAGCAGAGAAGGCTATTTCAAAAAGCGCATCTTCCGGTTCACACTAACAATTTAATAATTTTCGGTTATTCCTGTTATTTATCTGCATTTTCCGCCTTTTCCGGCATAGAAGTTGTCTGTTTTTTTTCTTTCCCTTCCAGGGAACAGTTCTGATTCATTCAGGTGGATATTCCCATGCGCGGAAGAATCCATCGGTTCAATACAAACCATGCCGCTAAAAATATAATCAGTATGACTGTTGAATCCATCTGGAACCTCATTATTATATTATTTTATAATTTAATAATTTTATTAAATATATCAAGTCTTTTTCCGATATTTTTATTGAAATATGTCTCATATCAGCCGATATAATAAGCGGGGACATAGAGACATAATAATAAAACGGAGGTCCAGTATGATTATTCATAAAAATTTCATGACCTCGCAAAGAAACATGAACCCCTATCAAGGCTTTCTGAAGCACGAGCACAAGCACGGAGCCAGAGTTTTTGTGAGGTCAAAATCAGACCAGATCGAGATATCCGACGAAGCGCAAAAACTGTTCGAGACAAGGCACGTCATTGAACTCGAGAAAGCGAGAAACATGAAGCTCGCCGGCGAATATCTCGCAGCGGTCATGGACGGATTCGGAAGGGACGGTGATCTCAGAAACGTGATCCGGCTTGAAAGGATCGCGCTTGCGAGGAACAGGATCGCGGCCGGGGAGCTGATCTTTGAAGGAAATGAAGTGATCGGAAAGACCGCAGAAGCGGTTTACGCCTTTCTGTAAGTATCCGCCGGCTGAATTCACCTGTCGACAATAAGGTTTTTAAGTTCGTCGGAGTCGTCGTCCTTCCTCGGAAAATGCCGTGAAAGAATCTCTCCCACCCTCTCGACGGCGCGGACAATCGCATCGGCCTGGTTCTTTTTTTTGATTCCGTCTGTTATGAGAACGACAATTTCATTCCAGGTTTTCGGATCAACGACGCTGTTGATTCCCTTATCGGCGAGCACCCAGACCCTGTGTTCGAAAACCGAAATGAAGATGAGGACTCCGGTCTGGTCGCGCGTGCAGTAGAGGCCCTTCGTGAAAAAATTCTTTATCGCGGCCTCCTCGACCTCCTCGTCTATTTCCCTGTCTGATATGAAAAGCCGTTTGAGGAAAGGTGTTCTCCGGACAATCCAGTGCATGACCACGAAAAGCGGCATGAACAGGCCGAGGAAGACCCACATGTTTTCGGTCTTCATGAACAACATCGCGGCAACGGACGCCAGGACCGAAAGCACGAGAGCGCCGATGAAATCGGACACGGGATAATGATAGCTCGATGAAACGACCATCGGGACGATCTCACCTGAAGTTTTTCTTTCAGCATCATGGACCGCAGACTCGATCCTCTTTTTCTGTTCATCGGATAAAAAAAACGCCGCGAGATCTCTCATGATATTATTCTCCCATTTTTTCCTGCATCACCAGCTTCCCGAGGCGCCTCCGCCGCCGAATCCGCCGCCGCCCCCGCCGAATCCGCCTGAAGAAAAGCCGCCGCCGAACCCGCCGCCGAAATGCCTGCCCCCGGACATTCCGAAAAGCATGAACAATGTCGGGAGGATCAGCCCCGCGATGAAACCCAGGGGAATAAGAAGCAGCAGCCAGAGCCCGAGCGGCAGAAAAAACACGCCCGCAATCGGGAACAGTACCGCGCCGACAATTCCGCCGAGAAGTCTCTTGATCGAGCCCACGATCCCGATGAAGATGAGAAGAAAAAGGAGAGGATAAGCGTACCTGCCGCCCTGCTGCTGCAGTGACTGGCCGGTCGGCAGACCGCGTGAAGTGAATTCACCCCGGACCACCGCAATGACGGCGTCGACTCCCTGAATGAAACCCTCATCGTAATTGCCTTCCCTGAACCGGGGCGTGATGACGTCCTGGACGATCCTTCCGCTGATCAGGTCGGTCAGTCTTCCCTCGAGGCCGTAGCCGACCTCGATGCGGACCTTCCGGTCGTCGCGCGCGGCAAGCAGGATTACGCCGTTATCGAGCTTCTTCTGCCCTATTTTCCATTTTTCTGCGACCCTGATGGAAAAAGACTCCAGAGAATCCCCCTCAAGGGACGGGACCGTCAGGATAACGATCTGGGTCGAATCGGTCGTCTCGAGGTCTCGCAATCTCGCCTCGAGCGTCGACGCGGCCGCAGACGACAGCATGCCCGCGTAATCGTTGACCCTGGCGCTGAGCGCAGGCACCTCGAGCGCGAACAGGGGCGAACATACAAAGACCATGAAGAAAGCAAAAAGAAATCTTCGCAGATTGATCGCACATCGGACTGGTCTCATGTCTTCATTCCCCCTGATCATGCCGAAAACCGGATTCGAGCTGCCGGATTCAGAACTCGACCTTCGGCGCCTTTTTGGCCTCGGCGTCGGCCTCGAAATATTCTTTCCTTTCGAGGTTGAGCAGTATGTTGTTCGTTATATTATACGGGAATTTGCGGATCGAAAAATTGAAATCCTTGACGGCCTGGTTGTATCTCTGCCTTGCGACATTGATCCTGTTCTCGGTGCCCTCGAGCTGGTTCATGAGGTCGCTGAAGTGACGGTCGGCCTTGAGGTTCGGATATCTCTCGACCACGACCATGAGCCTGGCCAGCGCGGAAGAGATCTCTCCCTGCGCCTGCTGAAACTGCTGGACCGCTTTCGGATTGCTAAGATCCTGCGGTTTCAGGGTCACCTGTGTCGCCTTTGCCCTTGCCTCGATGACGCCGGTCAGGGTCTCTTTTTCATGGGACGCATAGCCTTTTACGGTGCTGACGAGGTTGGGAATCAGGTCGGCCCTTCTCTGCAGCGTTGCCTCAAGGTCTCCCCATGCGCCGAAAACCTCTTCTTCGAGCGCCTGCATGGTGTTGTATCCGCACGA
>JAKLIV010000215.1 GCA_022709405.1 Spirochaetota bacterium | reverse complement strand
TGTAGGCGCTCTCCCTGTCGATGTAATCGACATGCACGCTGGTCTCGTGATAATCGCTGCCCGGGCCATGGCAGGCTTCGCATCCGACGCTTTCATCCCTCGTTTTGGCGTTTTTGCCTCCACCGGTGGTATGGCACTGCAGGCAGGCCGGGTCTTTGTCTGGTTCCTTGATTGAACTGGCTGCGGCGATCTCGCGGCCCTTTTCGCCGACAAGGTCCCGCATGGCCCTGGCGTGGGGCGACATCTGCCATAGCCTGTACTGGTTTCCGATGGCGTCATTGTTGTGGCATGATCCGGCGCATGTCTCGACGCCGATATAGGTATGGCTGCCGCCGCCGCTCAGGATGCCGGCGCAGGCGATGATCGTTGCAAATGTCAGTGCTGCTTTTACGGAATGTCCCATGAATGTTTCCCGCTTCAGGTGTTTAACTTTTTTCGAAACTGAAAGTCGCACGTGCGACAGGAAATCGTCGGCGGCGTGAAGCGCCGCTGAAAATTATGTGCCATATTTCACGGCCGCAGTCAAGACATTTTAAACTTGACATACAGGCTGATTGGTCATAAATTATTATTGATGCACTGCCGTCGGAAGGGAGAATTACATAATGTCAATGATGGATAAAAAAACCGACAAAATGGTCGGGGAATTCCTGGTGGAAAATTCGATCATCACCGCGGCTCAGTTGCGTGACGCACTTGAGATGCAAAAAGATAACCCCGAAAGGCTGGTCGGGGAGATTCTGGTCACCCAGGGCGCTATTTCGAAGGAGCAGCTGATCATGGCGCTTGAAATGTACCTGCTGGTGACCGGAATGCAGCCCGAACATGTCGATGAATGGCTCGATCAGGACGAAGTCGACATGCTTCAGGAGAAAATCAAGGGGAAGCGCGCCTAAATCAAAAAGAGGTTGACAAATGGCTATAATGATTTATGAAGTGCCTCTATGATTGAATTTGAAGACAAAATATGCTTCGGTTGCGGCCCCGACAACGACTATGGATTAAAACTCAAGCTCGATTTTGACGACGATACCAAGACAGCATACGGCCAGTTTACGGCGCACGATCTTCTGGAAGGTCCCCCCAACATCATTCATGCCGGAATCATAGCAGCGCTGCTTGATGAAACGATGATCACCGTGAACAAGTACATGGAGATCGTCGGGCTGACCAGCGAGCTGACGATACGCTACCTGCAACCCGCTTTTATCAAGGAAAACCTGTATATTCGCGGTTGGTACGTGAAAAAAAGCAAAAGGGTGATCGAAAACAGGGCGGAAATCGAGAACGAGATGGGTAAAATCGTTGCCAGGGCCAAAGGCAAGTATATTGAAGTCGACGAAATCCCCCAACCCGAATAACGGACAGTGCAATCAACAGCCGAAGTGGTGGAACTGGTAGACGCAGCGGACTCAAAATCCGCCGGGGGCAACCCCATGAGGGTTCAATTCCCTCCTTCGGCACATTGATTTTCCGGTTTTCGGCTCTTCAAGACGACCAATCCCACGACCAGTCAGACGGAATATTCGGTATTCCGCCGATGATGATCCGGCCCGTAAATCTATAAATAAAGACATCCATATCGTCTATCGGCTTTATCCGGACGGCTTACCGGAAGCTATTGTATGCGGAAATGGCCCATATACCGGCGGCGACGGAGCGGTGACGGAGCGGTAAAGGCCGTGAAGCGTATCTGAGGCGTTGCTCAGAACAAAATAACCGCTCAGAGCAACCTTTTTGACCGGATTAAAACCCCTGCTCAGAGCAATCCCCCTGGATGCGGCATCGTTGCTTAGAGCAGGGTTGTCCCTGCCGGCAAACTTTTTGCTCAGAGTAAACCTTACGGCAGCCGTATTTTCCGTGGTAAACTCGCCGCTCAGAGTAAAATCCCCCTGTGCGAAGTCGCCCGGAATGCATCCATTGCTCAGAGCAAACATGCCGTTTCGAGTGGATTTCGGACTGAATTCACCCATGTATCCGCCATTCTCTCTGTCTTTAGCGGTCTGCCCCTTCATGAACCGCGAGATATACAGGTTGTGGCCGGTCATGGATAGTTTCGTGGCCCTGCGGTTGTATGAATCTTTCTCGTAATCCGGCAAAGCCCGCCACGAGGCCATCGCCTGCCTGAAACGGTCGCGGTTTTTGCTCTGAGCAGGGGTGTTCGGGTTGGGCGGCATGATCCACATACGCATGATTGTGCGGCCGTATCTTTTATAAAAGACCATGCGTCCGACGGTGCCGTTCAACGAGTCAAATATGGGATTCAATATCGCTGTCGCCATGGGTGGCCTCTTGTGTGTGTAATTGAGGGATCATAGAGTAGTCCGGGAAAGGGGGATTTTGTGACAAAAAAATACAGGTTTCCAGGATTATCGGGACAAGGGGAAAGAACAGGCCGGCCTGCACTCATCCCCTCATCGTTGTGTTCCGTGCAGCGGGTTTCGGCGGGGGAATTCCCTATAAATCGAATTCCTGCATATTAAAAAAAGGGGTTCCCGAAAAGGGTCCCCTTTTTTAAATCGACAGGATTTACAAATACCGGCAATGCCCTCACTCTCCATGGGAAAACAATCCGGCTTATACTTGGCCGCAGCCGCACCGCTCAGTCAACGCAGACGCCGCAGGCGGAGCCTGTGTCAAATTCGCCAATGGAGAGCTCCTGCGTCGCTCCGTTCGTCCACAGGTACGGATGGTCAAGGTCGGTTTCAAGTTCCCTGACGCTCCCGGCAATATAGATGTCGTTTCCGGACAGTGCCATGCCGCCAAACTGGATAGTATTGAAATCGAATTCAATGTCATCCCCGGGCATCTGCTGCCAGCCCGAAGACCCGGTCCAGTACGCGACGTAGCTTACGCCATCCAGGCTTACCGTGCCTCCCAGGTGCAGCTCGCCGTGGTACAGCGCGATAGATAACGGGTTCGTCTCAATAAAAGAATCATCGTGAATATCGGTATAGGCCCCGTTGAGCCAGTAGCAGGCATGGGACTGGCTCGTGCTGTCAGTGCCGCCCACGTACACATCAGCGCCGCTTAGCGCAATGCCGCCATAGGTGCGCCAGTCGCTGTCACCGCTTTCCCTGGCCAGCTCGACCCAGGCCCATTCACTCCCGGCATCGGCCCTGTACCAGTAACCGTACGACTGGTAATCGTCTTCTGGCCTTTCATAGCTGCCGGCCACATAAATGGCCGAACCCGCGACCCTGATGTCAGTGGCCTCGGCACGACCCATGCCGACGGAAAGGTCAATGCGTGTTCCGTTGATCCAGACCGCGGCCACATTAACGCCATCCTTGCTCGTGGCCCCGCAGCAGTACACAGCGCCGTCCCGCACCAGAATCTTGTCGACGCTGCCCTGTCCCGTGTCCTGGATGCGGGTTAATATCGTCGGCGATGTTCCCGTGGCATATACGGGCAGAAAAAGGCCATCGTCATATTGACTCCCGCACAGGTACACGGTGCCGCTGTCAACGGCAATGCCGCTTACATAGCTGAGTGCGGTGCCGTAATTGTTCCATTCTCCGTTTTTCCAGTACCCGGCATCGACCTCCGACTCATCAGCTGTGGCGAGCCTGCCGGCAACGTACACGTCGCGTTTGGTCACGGTCACGGTGCACAGGTCGGTCTTGCCGCCGTCTGCTGTGGTCACCGTGATGTCTGCGGTTCCGTCCGCCAGGCCCGTGACAAGGCCCCCGGTCACGCTGGCCACGTCTTCGTCGCTGCTCGACCAGGTGACATTCTGGTTGGTCGCGTTTGCGGGCTCGACTGTAGCTGAAAGGGTGAAGGTTTCATCCACTTTAACCGACATCGTCTCCTCATCGAGGGACACTCCGGACACGGAGACAGCGCCGCTTGCCGCAATGTCAGAGTTCCCTCCGTCGTCGCAACCTGCTGTGAACAGGGCGCACAGAAAAAAAATGAAACAGTAAAAGTTGAACATGGTTTTCATGGGTCATCTACCTCATGTGTAAAATAGCGATAATTGAAGAGGCTTATACTAATAGAAATATTTTGTTTGTATTGTAAAAATGCGACAGGGGATTACAGCCGCGAAATATTAAAAAAACCTTGCGCACCGAGCCATGAAAACGGTCCTATAGGGGGTTGCCATTGATACGGCTCTTTGCCGCCCATGCCTGAACCTGAATCGGTATTGCATTTTGTATATCAAAGCCCCGTATCCACGGCGGAGACCATTCAGGCATACCCCCGCTCTATGTTCAATTTATGACAGATTGGATATTCCCAAAAAAGATAAAAGGCTTCTCTATAGTAGTTGCTTATTCAGGCCCCAATTAAGATAATGATTACTTGAAACGCCACGTGTCTGTAAGAGTGCACTGGATTGCATAAAAAGGAGGTCCAATTTTGGCAAGCAGACGAGCAAAGATCGGTTTCGGATATCATTTAACGGCTTATGTAGCTGTAAATGCGATTTTATTATGGATCAATTATGACACGGCGGGCAGGATTACCTGGGCGATATGGCCGGCGCTCGGCTGGGGTGTCGGCCTGATCATTCATGCTGTGAGCGTTGTTGTATCATCAACAAAAGCCAACAGGGGACTGGTTTATCACCTTGTCGTGTTTATTTTAGTAAACGCTCTTTTGATTGTTATTAATTTGACCGTTACGCCGGAATATCTATGGTTCAAATTTCCGCTGATCGGGTGGGGTTGCATGCTTGTGTTCCATGGGTGGCGTGTGCTATCGAAAGACGGTCATGCCGTAAAATAACTATTGCGGCCTCTTCAAAATTTCGTGAAAGCCCCGCATCCGCGGCTGGTAGTGACCGCGCCTCCATCAGGCGCGTATCCCGTACCCGGCGAGGATGGCCCTGCATCTTTCGAGAATATCCCGGTCAGGGAATGATGTCATCTCCCTGTTGTTCCTGTACGGGTCGTCGGCCCCGACCTTACCGCACTTGTCGTGCCACAGCGGATTATAGGCGAGCAGGGCCGCTTCATCGGCCCCGAGACTTTTCAAGAACAGCGCGATCCGGCGGATGTTTTCATCCGTGTCGGTGATTCCGGGGACCAGGGGCGTGCGCGGCAGTATGCGCTTGTTATCGCCCTGTGCCGCGGAGAAAATCTTCCTGAAATTATCCAGTATCGTTTCGTTCGGAACGCCGCAGTACCTTTTGTGCCCGGCGCTGTCCATGATCTTTATGTCGAAATAGATCGCGTCAAGGAAAGGGTACAGTTTTTCCATGAAATCATCCAGCCTGAAAAAACCCGATGTTTCAATCAATGTGCGAATGCCGTGCTTTTTCAGCTCCCGGAGCAGCGCCGAAACGAAATCCATGCGCAGGGCGGGCTCACCGCCCGAGAGCGTCACCCCGCCGCCCGATGTTTCGAAGAAAGGCCTGTCGGGCAGGATTTTCCCGATTATCTGTTCAACCGACATTTCCCTGCCGACCACCGACAGCGCGCCGGAAGGGCACTCTCTTAAACAAGTTAGGCACATGGTGCATTTTTTTCTGTCGATGTAATATGGATTATCGTGTGACAGGGCCATTTCCTGGCATGCCTTTACACATGCGCCGCAGCTGATGCACGTGTTCCCGTCGAATGAAAGCTCTGCGGCGCTTTTCTTGCTCTCTGGGTTGTGGCACCAGGCGCACGAGAGGGGACACCCCTTGAAGAATACGACCGTGCGGATACCAGGGCCGTCATCGAGGCTGTTTCCCTTTATCTCCAGCACCAGCGGCGAGATTGTCCCGGTCTTGTTCATCGTCGTGTCCCGGTCAGTTCAGGCCGAATTCGGCCCTTTCGATCAGCTCCATCTGCATGTCCCGGTTCAGTGTGACGAAATAGGCGTTGTATCCCGATATGCGCACGAGCAGGTTCTGGTAGTTCTCCGGGTGCTCCATCGCGTCCCTGAGCGTTTTCGACGACACGACGTTGAGCTGCATCTGCATCCCGCCGAGCGAACAATACGTTTTTGCGTAGGAATAAATGTTCTCGAC
>JAKLIV010000214.1 GCA_022709405.1 Spirochaetota bacterium | reverse complement strand
CCGGCCGCTTTCCCTGATCATGGCCGATATCGACAATTTCAAGCTGTTCAACGATACGTACGGCCACAGCGCGGGCGATATCGTGATCAAAAACGTGGCCCGGCTCATCAAGGAAAGCGTGCGCCAGATCGACATCGCCTCGAGGTACGGCGGCGAGGAATTCGCGGTGATCCTTCCCAGAACCGACATCAACGAAGCCCTGATCGTCGCCGAAAGGATCCGCAGCAGCATCGAGCAGGAAGTCGTCCACCATGGGGGCAAGAGCCTAAGGATCACCATCTCGATCGGCTTGACCCAGTATGACGCGAAAATCGACCGTGAAAGAAACGATGTGGTCGAGCGGGCCGACCGCGCCCTGTACATATCCAAAAAAAACGGCCGCAACAGGGTTTCATTCCTGTAATTTCATTATTTTCTTGACATATTAAACTCGACCATATTAATTGTCTAAATTCAAAAGGGCCCATAGCTCAGTCGGTTAGAGCATCTGACTCATAATCAGGGGGTCCATGGTTCGAATCCATGTGGGCCCACAGAAGGATGCAAATCCGGTATAAAAAGTACGTTTAAGGACAGAAAACACGATGTATGCAATAGTTGAAATAGCTGGAAAACAGTACAAACTCGAGAAAGACGAGACAATCGCGGTAGAAAGAATCAATGAGGAAGCCGGGAAAGAGCTTGTCCTTGACAAGGTGCTTCTGCTCGCCGACGGCGCGAACGTTAAAATCGGCCAGCCATACCTGGAAAGCGTCAAAGTGAAGGCCGAACTCCTCGGTGAATACAAGGGCAAGAAAGTCCGCGGCATGAAATTTAAAAGAAGAAAGAACTATGCGAGGACCCTCGGCCACAGGACCATTTTTTCGCAGATTAAAGTCAAGGACCTCGTCATAGCGTAAGCAGACGCAGTTTTGATCGAAATATCGCTGAAAAACGTTCTATTTGACAGGGGAGTTACCCTGCCCGGGCCGGCATCCGGTAAAATAATTTTTTCGGTCAGAGGCCATGCCGGCAGCGGTGTAAAAGGAGAGGATGTTGTTTGCGCCGCGGTTTCGGCCCTGGCCCAGACTCTGGTCCTTTCGGTCGGCAAAATTGCGGGAATCGGAGGGTCGCTGGAGCACGGGAGCGGCGTTCTCAGGATGGAAATCGACCCTGGGTCCCTGACCGAGAGACAGAATACGACCCTCGGAATCCTTCTCGAATCCTTTCTGATAGGGGCCGGGGAGATCATGAAGCAGCACCCGTCATCGGTAAGAATCGATTGCGATAAAGACTGAAAAAGTATTGATATAAGAGCATTGAGACAAGAGGTTTAACATGGCACACAAGAAAGGCGGCGGTTCGACAAGAAACGGACGCGATTCCAATTCCCAGAGACTGGGCATCAAGAGGTTCGGCGGCCAGGTCGTCAAGGGCGGCACAATCATCGTCCGCCAGCGGGGAACGAAGATCCACCCGGGCAACAATGTCGGACGCGGCGGGGACGACACCCTGTTTGCCAAGATCGACGGCGTAATCACCTTCGAGCGTCTTGACAAAAAAAGAAAACAAGTCTCCGTATATCCAGTAGCTTAATAAAGAACAGATATTGACCTGTTATCGGATCGCGTACTGAGCCATTCATGCGCGATTCGTCGTTTTTAAAGGTAATGCCTTGTCAAAATTCACCGACACCATAACGATCAGCGTGCAGGCCGGCCACGGCGGGCCCGGCGCGGTCGCCTTCAGAAGGGAAAAGTACATTCCCAAGGGAGGGCCCGACGGCGGAGACGGCGGCAAAGGCGGCGACGTCTTCCTCGAAGCCGACAGGAGATATTACAATCTTTCGCATCTTTTCAAAGACCGGGTCTACAAGGCCGAAAACGGCAAGCAGGGGATGGGGGACAACCGCCACGGGAAAGACGGCGGGGACCTGATCATCAAGGTGCCGCCCGGTACCCAGATTCTGGACGATAATGAAAACGTGATAGCCGATCTCGTGGAGGAGGGGATGCGCTGCCTTGTCGCGACCGGAGGCGTCGGCGGCAGGGGCAACACCTTTTTCAAGACCTCGACGCATCAGACCCCCAGGTTCGCGCAGCCGGGAATGCCCGGCGAGGAGAAATTCCTCGTCCTCAACCTGAAACTGATCGCCGATATCGGACTGGTGGGCCTCCCGAACGCCGGCAAATCGACCCTTCTTTCCAGGCTGACCAACGCCAGGCCCAAAATCGCAGACTATCCTTTCACGACGCTGGTGCCCAATCTCGGCGTAGTCGAGAGGGAATCCGGTCTTGTCTATACGATCGCCGACATCCCGGGCATCATCGAGGGCGCACACATGGGCCATGGGCTCGGGCTCTCGTTCCTTCAGCATATCGAGCGCGTCAAGGTTATCCTGTATCTCATCGACGTCAGCGAGGAGGATCCGGCGTACAATCTGGGCCTGCTGCGCTCTGAGCTCGAAACCTACAGCCCGGGCCTGGTGTCCAAGCCGGGATTCATCGTGTTGACAAAAAAAGACCTCGTCGACGAAGACGGATTGCAGGAACGCGCAGAGCAGTTCCATGCCGATAATATTATTGCGGTGTCGGCCGTCAGCGGAGACGGCCTCGACCGCCTGACTCAGATACTCGACGAAATCATGGAGAAAGAACGTGCCCCGCAAAACCCTGATTAGCAACGTAAAACGCATCGTGGTCAAGGTCGGCACTTCGACCATATCGCAGAAGGGGAAGCTGTCCCCGGCGAAGATGTCGCACATCGTTTCGAACGTGGCCGAGCTCGCCCGCCAGGGATACCAGATCGTGATCGTCTCCTCGGGCGCGATTTCGGCCGGCGCCTCGGCGCTGAACAAGGAAAAGGCCGGGCTGACGATCCCCGAGAAGCAGGCCATGGCGGCAGTGGGACAGGCCATACTCATCAACGAGTACCGGAAGCTGTTCGGCAGAGAGGGGCTCTCGGTAGGCCAGATACTGCTCACCGAGGACGACGTCAAGCACCGCAGGAGGTTTCTTAACGCGCGCAATACGCTCGAAACGCTCCTTGACCTGGGAGTGGTGCCCGTCATCAACGAGAACGATTCGGTCGTGGTGAAGGAGATCAAGTTCGGCGACAACGACACCCTGTCGGCCCATGTCGCGGGCCTCATCAACGCCGACCTGCTCGTGCTGCTTTCGGACATCAGGGGATTTTACTGGGACCTGTCGGACCCGGACCCGGTCGAGGAAATCCACCGGATCACCGATGAGGTCATGGCCCGCTGCGGCGACGCCGGATCCGAGCACGGCACCGGGGGCATGGTCACCAAGATTCGGGCCGCCGAAATCATCCTGCGCTTCGGCGAGAAGATGATCATCACGCACGGCGGGGAAAAGGACGTTCTGCTCAGGATCATGCGCGGTGAGAAGGTGGGCACGATCTTTACCGGGACAGCCAGGCCCCTTTCGAGCAGAAAAAAATGGCTGGCCGCCCGCAGCCACAAGGGCGGGGTGATCATTGACGACGGCGCCGTCGACGCGGTGGTGAACAGGAAAAAGTCGCTTCTCGCATCGGGTATCGTGTCGGTCTCGGGCTCCTTCGACATGGGCGATACGGTCGAGATACTCAGCACGGGCCGCAAGCGGATCGGCAAGGGCATCGTCAAGTACAACCATGAGGAGCTCCAGATGATCATGGGCAAGAAAACCCGCGATATTGAGAAAATCCTCGGCATCCGTTTCTACGATGAGGTCATACACCGGGACGACATGGTCATCTACGACTGACAGTCTCCTTCCCGGTCATTTTCGACGTTATCCGCCATTTAATGATTGTACAATCCGGCAGGTAGGTTTATACTGTAAGACAGGGCGCTTCGGACCGTTGTGTTCAGGTGAATCCCTGTTTTCTTTCCATGTTTACAGGTTCCCCTTTTCATCATAATGAAGGCCTGACCCGTTATGAAAAGACATCTAATAATAGTCGCGATCGCGCTGATAACAGCCGCTGCGGCGGTTTTCCCGACGGTCGCCTCATCGGTCGCCCCGGACAGCGACGACCGATGGCTGTCGCTGGTGCCCTTTATTGAGATACTTGAAGACAAGGGAAACGTCTTTACCATAAACGACATGCTCAACAGCGGTGTCCCGAAGAAATTTTTACCACTGGGACCCGGCAGGCCGAATTACGGTTATGTCGATAGTTATTTCTGGATGCGTTTCACCATCGACCCTACGTCACTGAAGGGCGCCGATCGCACGGATTATTACATGGAGATCGGCAATCCCCTTTTCGATATGGTCGAGGTTTATGTGTTCGATTCGCAGGGGGGGCTTAACCTGATGCGGGGTGGGGATGAAATCCCCTTCTCGAGCAGAAAAATCCTGCACCGGAATTTCGTTTTTCCGGTTTCCCTGAGCCCCGATGTCAGGCAGACGGTGTATGTGCACATAAAATCGAGCGGGTCCGCCCAGCTGCCCATAGCGCTCGTGCGCTCCGATTATTTCATCCAGAAAGAACAGCTCGCGCTCCTGGCCTTCGGCTGTTTTTACGGGATTCTGCTTGTCATCGGCATCGCCAGCATCTTTTTCTTTTTCATCGAGATGGACGGCCTGTATCTTTCCTACGCAGCGTTTATTGCGGGCATCATCCTCTGGCATTCGTCCCTTGACGGGCTCGCCTTTCAGTTCCTGTGGCCCGAATATCCCTGGTGGGCCAATAAGTGCATCCCTTTTTTCATAATCCTACTGTCCGCCTCGACGGTCTTTTTCACCAGAAATTATCTTTCCATGAAAACCACGGGCCCGGTTTTCCACAGAATACTGACCTACATGCTCGTCCTCAGCGCGGTCATCATGCCGGCAGTCTTTGTGATACCCTATACGCTCGCTGTCAAAGCCGTTTCGCTGTACACGGCGGCGGTCTCGGCGCTTCTTTTTCTGGCGGGTTTCTATTATTTCATCCGCGGGAACAGGCTCGCCAGGTATTTTTCAGGGGCCCTGGCCCTTTTTCTCCTCGGTTCGATCATACTCGCCCTGAACAAGTACGGCCTGATCGAGAAAAACCTGGCGACCGACGAGGCGCAGAGGATCGGTTCGATCATCCAGATCATCATCCTTTATTTTGCGCTCGGCGAGAGAATCAATATAATCAAACGGGAAAAAAACGACGCCAGGAGCGAAGCCAGGGAGACCAGGGAAAAATACGAGATCATCGTCGAGGAATCGGGTGATATGATTTTTTCGCTCGACGATGCATGGAACTTCATTTCGGTGAACAGGGCAGTCAAGAACCATCTCAAAATCCGCCCGGAAGATGTTTTAAAGATGAACCTTCTCGACCTCATCTATGATGAAAATGAAATCCAGGGAAATGAATCGGTTCGTCTTTTGCGGAACAAGCTCGAGAAGTTTCAAAAAGCCGGAAAACCGCTTTCGTCGAGAATGATCTTCAGGTCGTCTTTCGGCAGGGAGCCGGTTGAGATGAATGTCAGACTCGAATATATCAAGGTGCACGAGCGGAACGAGATCCTCGGCAGGGCGAGCGGCATATCCGAGGACACATTGCTGAAATACTTCGTCGAGGAGAAACAGAAGTACGAGATCGAGAATTACATACTGTCCGCAGATGAACTGACGCTTCGCCTGACCAGAAACCTCGCCCGCAGCCTTTCCCCGAGGGATGTGAGCCTGGTCAGGATAGCCCTGAGGGAAATTCTGATCAACGCCATCGAGCACGGGAACCTGGGGCTGAGTTTCGAGGAGAAAAGCGCCGCGATCGCCGACGGGAAGTACTTCGAATTGATTGAAAAGAGAAGAAGCGACCCCGTTTTCGGCGCAAGAAAGGTTTCAATCGATTACAACCTGGACGGGGGAAAGGCCCGGTATGTGATTACAGACGAGGGAGAAGGTTTCGACTACGCAGGAATAATCGAGGGAATACGGGCGGAAGAAGGGCCCCTTTTCATGCATGGGAGAGGCATCGCCATAGCGATGAACATATTCGACTCTGTCTCCTATAACAGGAAAGGAAACAAAGTCACGCTGGTAAAGGTTTTAAGGTAGCCTATACCGATTTTTCAACCTGCAGGTTGAGGCTTTCGGACACCTGGGCCAGCTCTTCAGCGGCAACCGACAGCTCGTTCGCGACCGAGGTGTTCGACTGAATGAGCGAATT
>JAKLIV010000213.1 GCA_022709405.1 Spirochaetota bacterium | reverse complement strand
GCGCTCTACATTTTCTTTCTGATGAAATGCGGGATGAATATCCTCTGGGTGATGAGGCGCGCGAATACCGACGAGTTTCGCATGAAATCGACAAACGGCCTGAAATGCGACACCCGCTCCATGCCCGGACGGTAGCTCACCGACACCGGCGCATGCACCACGTCCATCCCGCGCCACCCGGCCTTTGCCAGCACCTCGACCTCGAACTGGAAGCGGTCGGCCCTGACGTTCAGCCCGAGAGTTTCCGGCACCGGATAAATCCTGAACCCGCTCTGCGTGTCTGCGAGCATGGGGCCGCCCGAAACCCATACCCAGAAATTCGAAAATTTGCGGCCGAACGAGCTCGTCCAGGGAACGTCAGGCCCGGTCATGTCGACGCGTTCGCCGACCACGATCGGACGCTTTCCCTCCGGGATCGCGGCGATCAGCGCTTTGGCGTCGCGGGGGTCGTGCTGGCCGTCTGCATCGATCGTCACCGCCCAGTCGCCCCTTGCAGCGGCCTCGATGAGGCCGGTCCTGATCGCGGCGCCCTTGCCCCTGTTTTCGCCGTGGGTCAGCACCGTAATGCCCTTTGTCCCCTTCAGTATCTGCGGGGTCGAATCGGTGGACCCGTCGTTTACGACGATGACCGGCAGGCCGACCCCTCTGGCGGCCTTTATCACGTCGGCGATTTTCCCCTCGTGGTTGTATACCGGGATCACGAATACGAACCGGCCTCTGCTCTTATCGATGGATTTCTTCAAATGCGCCCCCTTATCGTTCGCCGTGATTCATGCCGCCGGGAAGAAAAGCGACACCCCAGGTGCCGGGCCCGGTATGCGCCCCGGTCGTGAGCGACAGCGGCTGGATGATGAACTCCGCCCCGGGAAACAAGCCTGCAATTCGTCCCTTCACGCTATCCCGGACCCATTCCCTGTTGTCGGTGTACTCGATCATTATCAGCGGGGATGAATCCCCCTGAAGGGCTTCTTCGAGCTTTTCAAGCGCGAACGCTATCTGGTCTTCGGCCCTTCTCACCACGCCCAGTTTCCTCGCTCCGTCCGGAAACGGGCCTACAACCGGCTTTACGCCGACAAGATCGCCGAAAAACGCCCCGGTCTTCGACATTCTGCCGCCCGCTGCGAGGTAGTGAAGCCTGTCGAGAAAAAGATATTCCTCGCATGTCTCGACCGCCTTACCGGCGAACGATATTATACTATCCGGGTTATTTTCAAGACGGGCGAACCGGGCTGTGGCGAGCACTGCAAGCCCCAGCTTCCCCGAGGCCGCCCCGGTATCGATCAGCCTGAGCCTGTTTTCAGGGTCGCCGGACTTTTTCCATTCCGCCGCTGCGGAATAGTTTCCGGTATACACCGAACCGACACACAGATACAGCGATAGGTCGTGCTCGCCGGCCAGCCGCTCGTAGTGCTGGCGCCTTTCGAAGACCGAGGCCTGGGATGTCGACACCCTGACGCCCTTTTTCATGAGGCTGTAAATCTCTTCCGGGGAGCACGCGGTTTCAGGGACCGAATACCCTCCGGCGATGATGTAGCTGTCGAGCAGGGTGATCCCCCAGTGCAGGGCGTCTTCCCTGGTGAGCGATCCGGCCGCGTCGCTCACGATATGGATCGGCGCGGATTTTCTGGCGGACCGGAAATCCCTGACCTGCGATCCCAGATCGTCGCTCGACCAGCGCATGAGAGTTCCGATCGACCCGATCCTGGCGCGCACCGCTTCGGGATCGTCGGTATGGAGGTGAACCTTCAGGCAGTCCCTGCCGGGAATCACGACCACGCTCTCGCCCATTGAAGAGAACTCGGCCGCCGCGTCCGCCGCGTCGCCATTGACCCTGAGGACCATGTCCACGCAGAAGCCGTTTTCCCGGGTCTCCCTGAACCCGGGATCGATTTTGATCAGGTCGCCGAAGCGTTCGGTCACCGGGACAAAGCTTTTATCTTTTCCGGAAAGGCTCTGAAAAAATCCCTCGAAAAAAAGAAACATGCCCAGGGCACCCGAATCCGCGACGCCGGCCTCTCTGAGCCGGGGAAGCATGTCGCGCGTCGAGCGTACCGACTGCTCGAGCCGTGCAATGACCGCTCCTGTGTCCGCGAAATCGCCGGCCTTGTCTTCGAGCCATGATGCGAGGTCGTCGAAGAGCGTGAGCATGGTGCCGTTTCTGGGAGCGTCGACCGCGGAGCGGGCGGATTCGGAGCCTTCTTTCACGCAGCCGGCAATGGAAGCGATCGAGGATATTTTCAGGAATGATGAAAAGAAACGGGATGCGATGTTGCCCGAGTTGCCGCGTGCGGACATGAGCAGTTTCTCGATCGTCGCCGTCCCGTCGAGCGGATAGTCCCTGAGCGGCGCGAGGCTCACGATGAGGTTTCTTCCGGTATCGCCGTCGGCGACAGGGTACACGTTGATGCCGTCAAGCAGGTCCGACCAGGCCGCGAGCCTTTCGTATCCGTCAACGACCGCCTGGCTGATGATCATGCGGAGGAACCCAGGAGGCTTTTTATTTCATCAGGAACGGAGTAGAGAAGCTCCATGCCCGGGGCCTTCACTGCAACCTGCTCGGTCCTGCCCCTGGTGCAGATCTTTCCGTCTGAGGCCAGACGTATCTCGAAATCGACCACGATCTTGTAATCGGCCTCGACCAGGGTCGCCCTGCACACGGCCTCGTCCCGGTAGCGCAGGGGGAAGATGTGCTTGGTCGAGGTCTTGATGACCGGGAAAACGATGCCGCTTTTTTCGTAAAAATCGTACAGGCTTATGCCGGCGCTCCTGAAAAGGGCGGCCCTTGCGTCTTCGAAATAGTTCATGTAGTTTCCATGCCACACGATCTGCATGGGATCGAGATCGTAGAAGGGGACCGTCAGGTTTATTTCGTGGCTGATGGTTTTCTGCCTGTTCATCGTCAGATAAAAATACCGCCCGTTGCGATGGCGCCCACCATTTTTTCGATGTCGCTATCCATGGGCCGGTCCTGAAGGTTCGGCTCCGCAATGCTGCGGATTGACTGGTGTATTTTATTCAGCCTGGGCCTGTGTTCGATCTTGCCCCTGATATCGCACGCCTGGGCCGCGGCGAGCATGTGCACGGCTACGGTCCGCTCGACGAGCTGGCACACCCTGGCGGCGTCCCTCGCTCCGATGGTCCCCATGCTCACCTTGTCCTGGTTGTGCGACTCTGTCGACCGCGAAAAGACCGACGCAGGCATCGACGCCTTCAGGGCCTCGGCCGCAAGCGCTGACGCTGCGATGGACATCGCCTTGAATCCGTGATTGTACAGCCTGTCGGAGCCCTCCATCCGTACGAGATCTGCCGGGAGCCCCCGGTTGACGTTCGGGTTCACCAGGAGCTGTGTCTGCCTGTCGCACATGTCTGCGACCGAGGCGAGCGCGGCCTTGATCGAATCCATGGCGAATACGATGTGGCCGCCGTAAAAGTTTCCTCCCATGAGAACCTCGCCGGTATCGGGATCGCATATGGGATTGTCGTTGTTGCTGTTGGCCTCGATCTCAACCCAGCGCGTTATCCAGTCCATCGAGTCGACGAGCACCCCTACTATCTGCGGACAGCAGCGAACCGAATACGGATCCTGCAGCGTCTCGAGCTCGTCGGCCTCGAGCTCCCCGTGGGGAATGTTCGCTTCGAGAAGCTCCAGTATTGTTCTCGCGACAAGGTCCTGCCCGGGATGGGGCTTGGCCTTCGATATTGTCGGATGGTAATGATGGGCATTGCCCTTGAGAGCGTGGATGGTGAGCCCGGTCGCGGCGATCGCAGCCTCGATGATTTTCCTGGTCCGGCTCACCACCATGCAGGCGATGCCGGTCATGGTCGAGGTCCCGTTTATGATAGCCAGCGGCTCCTTCGGTCCGAAGGTGTATTTCTTGAGCCCGGCCTGTTTTATCGCCTCGGCCGCGCCGATTCTGGCTCCACGGTAAAACACCTCGCGCTCGCCGGCAAGAGCGGCGGCGACATACGACATGGGAGTGAGGTCGCCCGACGCGCCGACCGATCCCTCGGCAGGCACCACGGGCGTTATTCCCCCGTTAAGGAAAGCGGCCATCTGGTGAAGAAGCTCCATCGATACTCCGGAATAGGCGCGGGAAAAGCAGAGTATTCTGGTAAAAATGGCCGCCCTGGTTTCTTCGATGCCGAGGGGCTCGCCGGTGCCGCAGCCGTGGAAACGCAGCAGGTTTGCGCCGTTTTTCAGCGCGACTTCCATAGCCATGCGCTTCCCGCACGATTTCCCATACCCGGTGGTCACGCCGTATACCGGAACGCCGTTTTCCATCGCCTTGAAAAGCGTATCGCGCGAGCCGTTTATTCTTCGGGAAAAATCCTCATCGTCGCTGATCTCCACCCTGGCCCGTCCGGCCGCGACATCGATGATCTGCTCGAGAGTGACATTTCCCTTTCCGATAACGACAGTATATTTGTTACTTTCATTCATCTTCAGCACCAATTATCTATTAAAAAATAATAGACTATGGTTGTTGAATCGCGGGAAGCATTTGTCAAGATATTTTTAATGATTTTTATTATTGACAAAAGCGCACCCGGTTTTTAGAGTTTACAATTCATGAATCAGGTTATTTTGCTACAAACTTCATTTGTACGCATTTATCCCGGTCTCCAGCTGACATTATAAAATGAAAACTATTTATTGACGAGGTGACATACATGAAAAGAACATTTCAACCGAGCAGGACAAAGAGATACCGAAAGCATGGCTTTATGTCCCGAATGAGCACAGTATTTGGAAGGAAGGTCTTGAAAAACCGCAGAAAAAAAGGAAGGCATAAATTGACCGTTTCCGACGAAAAGAGGCTGCCGAAATAAGGTGACCACCCGGGAAAGGCGGGATATGTGAAAAGGGAGAATTCCTTAAAAGGAAAATCGCTGTTTCAGGAAGTTTTATTACAGGGGTTTAAGCTGCAAAAAGAGGGCATCCAGGTTTTTATCAGAAAAAAAGACGAAACGGAGAAAAATAAGGATTTATCGTTCTGCAATGATGGGAATATCAAGATCGGGATTGCGGTCGGCAGAAAAACGGGCGACGCCCATGAAAGGAACAGGATTAAAAGAAGAATACGGGCGATCTGCAGGGAACTTCTACAGGAGCTGGACAACCATTATTGCATAATCATCAGGCCCGGAAAAAATTTTATTATTCATAGCTACAATGAGCAGAAAGAAATACTGGGCTCTCTTTTTAAAAAATCAGGACTGATCCGAAAATGAACACTCTTAAAAAGGCTGGATCGCATATAGACAAAACAGTAGCAGGAACGATGGTACTCATGATACAAGGATACCAATTATTGATTCGTCCGGTCCTGCCTCAGACCTGCAGGTTTTACCCCTCATGTTCAGTCTATGCCATTGAATCATTGAGAAGACATGGTTCGATCAAAGGGCTTGTACTTACGCTTTACAGATTGCTCAGATGCAATCCGTTCAACGGCGGCGGGCATGACCCGGTTCCGATCCATTTCACGATTTTCAGATAGACTGCGTCATCCCTTCTCATGTATCCTCATCCGGGCCCCGTTGCGCCGGTGATCGCCCATTTCCCCCTTATAATCACAAAGCGTCACAGCAGTGGTAATTGACAATTCGCAGAAAATCCCTATTTAATCATTTGGAAGGAAACAATGGATAAAAAAACAATTCTCGCAATACTTCTCAGCGCCATAGTATGGATCGCATGGTTCCTCTGGTTTCAGCCGAAGGAGAAGCAGGAGTCTCCTCAAAAACCCAGACAGGAAACCGTTGTTGAAAAAGCCGGGGAAAAACCCTCTGTCAATACTCCCCCGGCCGCCCCGGCAATGATCTCTCCCGCCAGGGCTGCGATCAAGGAAAGCACGGTTGAGGCCGTTACCGACCACTATAGATTCGAATTCACCACAAAAGGCGCCGCAATCAATAAAGCCTCATACCTCGACAAAAAAATCGAACTCGTCGTCGCAGGCAACCCGTATGCTGCGCGCAACCTCATCGATTTTTCGATGCATTTCAGCGATGACGAATTCATTAACGGCAATATGCTCGACAATGTGGTCTGGGACTACGTTCGGGAAAAGGACGGGATTCGTTTTTTCACGAACATCAGCATGAACGGGCAGCCTCTGCTCGTTGAAAAGGCTTTCACTTTTAAAAAAGACGCCCACTCGTTCAG
>JAKLIV010000212.1 GCA_022709405.1 Spirochaetota bacterium | reverse complement strand
TTTTACCGTGAATTTCCTGCAGCGCCGATTGCGTCCGCGAGCTTCTTCATGGTTATGATCGTGAAATCCCCGTCTATGAACTTGGCGAGCTTCTGCAGGGTCCTGCCGGGGCCGCATTCATAGAACACCGAAACTCCCCGGCCGACCATGGAGCTCATGGTCTCGTGCCAGTTTATGTTGTGGTTGATGTTCCGGCACAGGTCGCCGATCACGTCCGCGCGGGTCAAAATTAATTTCTGGTCGATGGTCGAGACCAGGGGGATTCGGGGATCGTTCAGGCCGATCGTTCCGCAAAAATCCCTGAAGCGATCCGAGGCGCTGTCCATGTGCTTCGAATGGTACGGGGCCTTCATGGACAGAAGCCGCGTGTTGAGCGCGCCCTCGGCCTTGATGCCGTCGAGAACACGAACGACATCGCCCATGATGCCGGCCACGGTGAAGCTGTGCCTGTTGTTGATGTTGATGATCTCCACGTCGGCGCTGAAATTCCGTATGACGTTCCTGAGATCGTCGAGATCCGGGCCGACAACAACCCCCATGCCGAAATCGAAAGCGGCCGCCGCATCCAGAATGAGCCGGTATGCCTCGTCGATGAGCCTGAGGCCGTCGTCGAAGGAACATGAACCGCAGTGGTACAGCGCAGCGTAAATGCCCATGCTGTACCCCGCGCAGCAACAGCCATGAATATTCTCCCTTTCGAGGATGTCGGAAACCGCGCAGCCGTACAGGTATATCGCGTACTGCGACTGCAGCTCGTCGGTGAAATCTCCGTCAGTGACGCCAAGGAAAACCGACCTGTCGAAACCGGAAACCCTTTCGGCCTTTTCCATCAGCGGCCCCAAATCATACCCGCACCGCGTGATGATATCCCTCTCGTTGCCGAGATATTCCGCGCCGAATGCCGGAAAAATACAGGCTTGTTGTCGAGCGGTGATCACTTTCTCCATTTCATCCGTAAAGATTTGATCTGGATCCGGGGCCTGTCCAGTCTGCTCCGGTGCAACATGGCCGGTCAGCTCCCCGGCCGGCGATCAATCGAGGTTGGATATGCCGTTTTCATGCTCGATAATGAGCATGGTCATGTTTATTATCGCGCCGATGGTTTCGGCCGGGTGCTTTACCACGTATTTGCCGACGGTCTTGAGCTCGATGTCGAGGCCGTATTTCTTCTTGAAAATCTCGAGAAGCTCCAGAAACATCAGGGAGTCTCCCTCGATATCCTTGATCACGTTGGTGTCGTCGCTCAGCGTGGCGATATCGATCTCGCACTCATCCGCAAAAAATTCATAGACCGTTTTTTTCACTTCTTCCCTGGTCTTATCGGTGATCTTTGCCATCCTTCGCTCCTGTTTTAATCCTGTGCAGTGTATTTTCTAAGGACGATTGTCGCGTTGTGCCCGCCGAAGGCGAACGAATTCGAAATCGCGTTCCTTATGACATGCCGGCGCGCCTTTTCGGGAACAAAGTCCAGGTCGAGCTCCGGGTCTCTCCGCTCGAGATTCATGGTCGGCGCGACCATGTCGTTTCTGACGCTCATCGAGGTAATCGCCGCTTCGATCGCCCCGGCCGCCCCGATTGTGTGGCCGATCATGGACTTGACCGACGAGACCGGTATCGACCCCGCGCGCGATCCGAAAACCTCCCTGATCGCCATGGTCTCGTACTTGTCGTTGAGCGTGGTCGAGGTGCCGTGCGCGTTGATGTAATCGATATCCTCGGGCGAGGTTCCCGAATTCCCAAGCGCGAGCCTCATGGTCTTCGCCATGCCTTCACCGTCTTTTTTCGGGGACATGATGTTGTACGCCTCGCTGGTGAGGGCGTAACCGGCAAATTCCGCGTACACGTCAGCCTTGCGGCGAATCGCGGATTTCTCCGACTCGAGGATGACTATTCCCGCTCCCTCTCCGATCACGAATCCGTCACGCTCGGCCGAAAAGGGCCTGCTCGCCCGAACCGGGTCCTCGTTGAAAGTCGAAAGTGCATAGAGCTCGTTGAACCCCTCGATCTCCTCGTAATTGATGGTCGAATCCGCCCCGCCGGCGATGACCAGATCGGCCCTGCCTGAGGCGATAAGGTCGTGGGCCAGCGACATCGCATAGGCGGATGAAGCGCATGCCGTATTCACCACGAAGTTGGGGCCCTCGAGCCCGAAATGCATCGAAATCCACGCCGACATGGAGTTGCTCATCCCCTTAATTATCCTGTTCTTGGCCGTGGTTCCCTGCTCGGCGGTCGAATTACCCGACGTCACGGCGCCGAGAATGACGCCGCACCTGGATCTGTCAAACGCGTCAAAATCGATGCCGCTCCTGGCCACGGCGTCGAGCGCGCACACATAGCAGAAACGGGTGACCCTCGTCATTTGATGGGAGATTCTTTTTTTGCAGTATTCTTTCGCATATTCCTCGAAAGAGCCGCTCACCTGGGCCGCTATCCTGGTCTGAAGCTTTGATGCGTCGAAAAGGGTTATTTCCCTGATGCCGCTTTTCCCTGCGCACAGGTTCGCCCAATTCTCGGCGAGGTCAAGCCCGAGGGCCGATATGATTCCGAGTCCGGTGACAAGGACCTTGTGATTTTTTTCAGACATGCAGCCGCTTTTCCAACTAAAAGAATGAAGTATCTCTTAAAATAAATAACGTAAAAGTCAAGGAATATGTTGTTCTGTCAAGCACATGACCGGAAGAAAACCCCTCCGAGAAATACGGGTTCCCCCGGAAATGAGGCGCAAACCGCCGTTCAATCACGGGTAAACCCATGGAATCCGCCCTTGCCGCAACCCGGAAGGTTCTCCGACCTCCTTATTTTCTCGCAAAAATGGTTCATGCACCCCTGGGGACGCGAAGCATAATCGGAACACAGCCCCTGCGCGTCAAGATGAGGGCACGCCTGAACGACAGTGCCGTCCGAAAGCACCAGGCGGGAGCGCTCACCGGTCATTGGATGTCTGCCGCAGCACTCCCAGAGCTTCTCCTCGATCGGGCATGTATCACACAGGCTCACCTGTATCCTCCGCGTGACCTCTGTAGCTGAAGGAGCCGGGCCATGCAAGAATATTTTATCATAAAAAATACAATTACTTATTGACATTTTAATAGATATGACATAATAGGCATGATCATTTTTACAATCAATACAGGGCACATTGATCCATAAAAAAGAAAAATTTTACGACGCGTACGGAATATACACCAGCCGAATCATCCCAAGAGGCAGGGTCATTTTTTCCTCCCAGGACTGGATAGAAGACGAAAAACTCGGATGGACATCTCTTACCGTAGACGAGGTCAATCGACTTTCTCCCGAAAAAAGAAGCACATTCCTTCATTACAGCTACGATATCGGATTCGACAGGATCATGGGCACGTTCGACTGGAGCCTGGCCCGCAACATTACCAATTTCATAAACCATTCATGCGATCCGAACATGATGTTCGACCAGCACAACAACGTCATCGCGAGAAGAAGGATCCAGCCCGGGGAGGAACTCACCCTCGATTACGGCACGTTCGTGGTGACGGTGGACCAGGACTTCATCTGCAGCTGCGGCTCGCCCAACTGCAGGCGTATCATAACCAAGGACGACTGGATAAAGCTGGTCAACGAGTACGGATTCAACTTCCCCACTTTCATGCACCCGCGCATCAGGCAGCTCTTTGAAATGCCGGCGGCGGAACCGGTGGCCTGAAAACCGCATTTATCTCCTGATTCCCATTTTCTGACAAAACAGAATCTGATAAGAATTGTTAAATAATTTAATATATCTATAAGTCATGCGATTCGGATTTATACGAACGCATGGATGATGTACTTAAATTATTTTATCGATAGGTGAAGATGATGTCGGATTCAATTGAAACGCTGAAGATGCATATTGAAGTTCTCCACGAGGCGCTGAAATTCTATGCGGATTCTGAATCTCACCGGCACTTTCAGGATGACAAGGGCTTCATGACAAACCTGATAATGAAAGACAGGGGCACCCTGGCCCGAAGGGCGCTTCAAATAGTGAACCAGCAGAGTGAATGTCCGGATAAAATTGCTTCACAGGCCGGGATGTTTCTCATATGAACTTTCCGGGCGATACTTCCCCGGGCGGCGTAATGGCGATTCACGATTGAACGAGAGGTTGTTCGAATGAACTGGATATCGATACCGGTTTTAATGATGGCCGCGGTCGTTTTTTTCGTGGGCCTCTATTACCTTTTCATGTTTTTCAGGAGAAAATCCGAGCGCGAACAGCTCGCTTTCGCCGCGACCTCCTTCGTTGTCTCTTTCTATGATATTTTCAGCGCCGGACTATATAACGCGTCGAATATATCCGAGGGCATTTTCTGGCAGCGTCTGCAATTCGCCAGCCTTGCGCTGATGTCCATCACGGTATTATGGTTCGTGTACGATTTTTCAAAGAAAAAAATCGGCCGAGTCTTTTACATGATTGCGGGGTATTTCTTCGTTCTGATGGCGGTTGGGCTTCTTATCCACAACGAGCTGACCCTTTCCATTACCCGGCCGATGCCCAAGAATATAAGCGTCGGTTTGATCGAAATCACCTATTTCGAAGGTGATCCCGGACTGATATACAGGCTTCAATACGTTTCAATGATGGCAGGCTATGTCGTCCTTCTCTATCTCATCATCAAAGATTACGTTTCGGGAAACAGAAAAATCAGGCCGCTGCTCATTTCATTCATTGTCTTCTTTGCGGCTGCGGTCAATGACGTGCTTGTAGGGGCCGCGGTTTATCCCTTCGTGTTCGTCATCGAATACGTTTACCTGATAATAATCATATCGATGGCCCAGATGCTCATGAACCGCTTCGTAGACATGCATCACGAGATCGCCGAGCTCAACAGGAATCTCGAGCGCAAAGTCGAAGAGCGCACGGCTGAACTGCACAACGCGATGGACAGCCTCGAGAAAAGCAACAGCAGCCTGTGCAAGGCGAACAAGGAGCTTGAACATGCGCAAAGGATCGCGCACATCGACATGACCATGGCGGCAAACCTCCAGGCGAACCTCATGCCCAAGGAGCCGCCCCGCTCGGAGATATGGGACATCGCATTTGCGTGCAGGCCCATGGCCGGCGTATCCGGAGACTTCTACGATTTCTACTATCAGAAAGGCGAAATGTTCGGCCTCTCCATTTTCGATGTGACCGGCCATGGCGTGGCCTCGGCGCTGCTCACCATACTGGCTAAATCGATCGTAACAAGGAATATTTCAGCAATGAAAGACGCCAATCTTGGTAAAATAATCGAAAAGGCCAATGCCGACATTGTCGCCGAAATCGGGTCGGTTGATTATTTTCTGAGCGGAATCGTGTTGCGGTTCAACGGAAACTGGGTCGAGTATGTCAATGCAGGGCATCATGACCTTCTGGTCAAAAGGGACGGAAGAAAACCGGCGCCGGTAAGACCCAGGGGTGTTACCCCGCGCGGCGGCCTTCTCGGAATTGAATCCATTGAAATGACTTTTGACGTGATCAGGTTTGAAACGGCCCCGGGCGACGCACTGCTTCTCTACACCGACGGCTTCACCGAGTCATCCAATGAAAAAAACGAAACCTTCGATACCGATAAGATAATCCGCTCCTTCGAAAACTCTTCAGAATCTTCGGCCCTGGGAATCCTCAATTATATTCTGCGGAATTTCGACGAGCATATGGGTAAATCGCAGATTTCGGATGACTGCACGATGATCGTGGCGAAAAGGAAGTGAGTGTCGCCACCCCTGATCAATAACAGGAAAGCCCTGCGTACAGGGCTTTTCAACTAATAGCGGTCTATACTGAAAAATTCACGGTCTGCTGCGCGGCAGTGATACCGTCATAAATGATCCTTTGAAAAAATCCGTTCCGGATTTATTTTTTTGTCCTTCCGTCAATAACTCTCGCGCGCTCGAGAATGAAATCGGTCATCGGGGTTTCTGATTTCATGCTTATGACCGGTTTTGCGATTTTTTGCACTTTTTTGATGCTAACCGTTTTTTTAACGGGTTTCTTGACGGCTTTTTTTACGGTCTTTTTAACAGCTTTTTTAACAATTTTTTTAACGGGCTTCTTAGCCTTCTTTACGGCCGGTTTTTTCGCCACGGCTTTTTTTGTGGAAGCTTTTTTAGGCTTTGCCGCGCTTTTAGGTTTCAAGGCTGTTTTTTTCTTTGCCGTTGTTTTTTTTTCAGACGTTGCTTTCTTCATTC
>JAKLIV010000211.1 GCA_022709405.1 Spirochaetota bacterium | reverse complement strand
CCATCTGCTCGAGCACATGCTTTTCAAGGGCACAGACAGGATCGGTACCACTGATTATGCGCGTGAAAGCGAGATACAGAAAAAAATCGAAGCAGTGGGAGAGACCATAGACCGGCTCAGGGCATCGGGCGCGGGCAACGTGATGCTTCCCGAGCTCGAGTCGAGGCTGAAGAAGCTGCAGGATGAACAGTCGAAGTACGTTGTAAGCTCTCCCTACGACCGGATATACTCCGAGCGCGGCGGTATCGGATTCAACGCATCGACCTCGCGCGACAGGACGGGCTATTACGTCGAGCTCCCTGCTTCGGAGCTGGAGCTGTGGGCGAGCCTCGAGTCGGAGCGCCTCAGGAAACCGGTTTTCAGGGAATACTACCTTGAGAGAAACAACGTCATGCAGGAGAGGCTCATGCGCTATGATTCGAGCGGGGAGGGCCTTCTCGAGGAGAAATTCATGGCGACCGCGTTCGAGGCGCATCCGTACCGGCACCCGATCATCGGCTGGCGCACCGGCATCGGCAGCCTGTCGATACGGGACGTCAGGGCGTTTTATTACGCGCACTATGTGCCGTCCCGCATGGTCATCACCATAGTGGGCAGGCAGAACACCGCCGAGACGCTTGCGGTCATAAAAAAATACTTCGAGGGTATCGAAGCCAGGCCCGAGCCCGTCCGCTTCGTTGCGGCCGAGCCCGAAAAACGCGGTGAGAAGAGGTTTGCCGTCGCATTCGACGCCAATCCCCTCGTCATGATAGGGTGGCACAAGCCGACGTTCCCTTCAAAGGACGATTACGTCTGTGATGTGGTGGCCGAACTGCTCGCGGGAGGAAAATCATCCCCCCTGTACAGGTCGATCGTCATTGAAAAACAGCTCGCCTCTTCCCTCAGCGCATGGAACGGTTATCCCGCAGCCAGGTATGACAATCTGTTCGTGATCGAGGCCGCGCCGGTACCTGCGGTCAGGATCGGGGACCTCGAAGCGCAGATATACGCCGGCATCGAAAGCGCCGCGCGGAACGTTTCGGCCGAGGACCTTGCCAGGGTCGTCAACAAGATGGAGTCCGACCTCGTGTTCGGGCTGGCGACCAACAAGGGCCTTGCCGGCATGCTCGGCTACTACCAGTCGGTTTTCGGCAAGTGGCAGTACGTGACGGATTACATGAAAGCGATCAGGAGCGTCACTCAGGAAGATGTCCGCGCCGCGATCAAAAAATATTTCACGAAAGAAAACAGGACCGTGGGGATTCTGGAGCGCAGGGAGGGTGAACGCAATGAAGAGAAATAAATCATATGGCAGGATCCCGAAGTGGATCGTTTTTTTCGCCCTGGTTCTTGCCGCCGCCCCGC
The DNA here is from genome assembly GCA_022709405.1 of Spirochaetota bacterium. GTDB lineage: Bacteria > Spirochaetota > UBA4802 > UBA4802 > UBA5550 > JAKLIV01. Next base: position 4,924 of record JAKLIV010000211.1, on the reverse strand, counting down.
TCAGCCCTTCGATCAGGGGACTCGAACTGCCGCCGCTCGTCAGGCATGCCTTCGACAACGGGATGCGGGTCCTGTATGTGAACGACGACCTGCCTCAGACCACGCTGATTGCGATGGTAGGCTACGGCAGGCTGCACGAGAACAGGGAGACCGCCGGGCTGTCGTCTCTTCTGGCCGAGACCCTCGACCTGGCCGGTTCGAAAAAATATCCCGGTAAAGCTCTGCGCGAGGCGGTCGAGTCAATGGGAGGAAGGCTATCGATCGAATCCTCCTGGGAAAGCACGGTGATTTCGATCAAGGTGCTTTCGCGGTTCACCGGCAGGGCCTTGGATATCCTGTCCGACCTTATCTCTGATCCGAACCTGAACCGCGGCGACCTCGAGACCGCCCGCTCGATACAGATCGACGACCTGAGAAGAAAGTACGACGATCCCGCGACGATCGCTTTCGAGAAAGCCCGCGAGACCCTGTTCAACGGGAAAGGCTACGGCTCTTTGCCGACGGTCAGGGGAATGTCGTCCTACCGCCTTGAGGACCTCGAGCGCGTGTGGAGGGAATACTTCACCGCGGGCAATATCATTCTCGGGATCAATTCCTCGCAGGGTCCTGAGGAGATGATGACGGCCGCTGCATCGTGTTTTTCGCGGGTCAGAAAGGGCGTCAGGATGGATTACGCGGCCGACGAAGAGGAAATCCGTCGTTCGCTCGAAAAGGCCCGCGGCGTGATCTACCTGTATCCCAGGGACATACCCCAGGCCACGATAGTGATGGCCACGGGCGCGCCGTCGATCAATGACGAGGGAACGTATTCGCTCTCGCTGATGAATTACATTCTCGGGGAGGGCTCGTTCAATTCCCGGCTGATGAGCGAGATTCGGGTCAAGCGGGGCCTCGCCTACGCTGTGCAGTCGGTCATGCGTTTCAGGTATGCGACCGGCGTTTTCATGGCCTTTGCGCAGACCGAAAATTCTTCGGTGGCCGAAGTGCTTGGCCTGATGGAGGAGAACATCGGAGCGATGACGAAAGATGCGGTGCCTGAACGGGATCTGAACTGGGCGAAGAAAGCGGTGAGAAACAGCTATATATTCAATTTCGACACGACCATGAACGTTCTCGGCAATTACCTCGACGCGGAGTACAACAGGCTGCCTGACGACTATTTTACCGCGTATCTCGACCGGATTGAAGCCGTGTCGCAGGACGATATTCTCAGACGGAGCGGCAGGGTGTTTTCCGGGGGGCTTGTGCGCGTGGTGGTCGGCAGCGAGGAGCTGGTAAAGCCGCTTTCATCCGTCGGCACGGTGGTGCTGCTGCCGAAGGAGGAATGATATGCACCGCGAGGCAGGAGTGGTAGTCGAAGTTTCGGGGGGGAAGGCCCTGGTCGAATCCGAGGCTACGAGTTTTTGCGCGTCATGCGAGGCGCGCGACACATGCATGGGAGGGGAAGGGAAAAAAAGACGGATATGGATAAAGAACGGCCCCGGAGCCGGAAAAGGCGATTGTGTGATATATGAAATACGAGAGAGGGACGTGGTGTTTTCTTCAGTCCTGCTGTATCTTTTTCCCGTCGCCTCGTTGATCGGCGGCTCGGCCGCAGGATATACCTATCACGAAATGATCGGGCTCGACCGGGACCTCGGCGCCGGCGTTTTCGGCATCGGCGGGCTGATTGTTTCTTTTACCCTGGTATGGGCTGCCTCGAAAATATTCATGCGCAGGGGAGTATTTGCGGCGAAAATGGTCGAAATTCAGAAAAAATCGGGCTAATATCCGAATATTATCCCCCGGTGAATGGCTTCTTTCCTGTAGGGATTGATTTTTTTGAGGTTTTTACCGAAAATTATTGCATGTAAGGATACAATAACGGTTCAGGGAAGAACACTCAAATGAAAAAGATCATTGATTTCATGTCGTATAAGATCGAAAAAGCCCTCAGGGAAGAAGGGTTTATCGTCAAAGTCGATAAGGATAAAAAAGTGAAGCTCCTTATCAAACTCGGCGCCGAAGAGATCCAGTAGCAGGATTATCCGTTGTCAAAAATACCGAAGCGCTTTTCGTGGGATAAAATGCATATCCGTATTTTAAAAGACTTGCATTATATAACCGATTCGGTAGTATGACGTCAACTGCTATGTGTTAGTTTGTCCAGGCATAAAGACTTGATTGGCTGTCCCGGCTCTCAGAAATAATTCAACTGCGGTAATGAGCAAAACGTTTTAACGTTATGTTTCATTTTGCGCGGTGAACAACGGGCGTGAAGGAGTTGAACATGAGCACCGATATAGAACAGAAAAAAAAGGCGTTTCGCGAAGAGCTAGATAAACTCAAGCTGGAATTCAAGGTCGAGCTTCCCAAAAAGATCGCGGAGGCCCGCGCGTACGGCGACCTGAGGGAAAACGCCGAATATGATGCGGCAAGGGAACGCCAGGCGTTCGTCAAGGCGAGGATCGCGCAGCTCAGCGATCAGCTTAACAAGCTCAACGAGCTGAGCATGTCCGACATCCCCAACGACAGGATCGGGTTCGGCTCTTCGGTCACGGTCGTCGATATCGACAGCGAAGACAGAGTGGAATTCACCTTTGTCTCGTCGAACGACGTGAACCCTTCCCAGGGCAAGATTTCCCTGTCATCCCCGATAGGGCAGGCCCTTCAGAACAAGACCGTCGGGGAAAATGTCGATGTCTCGATACCCGCGGGCAAGCGTAAGTACTATGTTGAGAAAATAACGACGATTCATGGAGATGTGCATGAAAAAGCCTACGTCGAGTAGGCTTTTCGGGGATCTGGAGACGAGGGGAATCGAACCCCTGACCTCTTGAATGCCATTCAAGCGCTCTCCCAACTGAGCTACGCCCCCGGCAAATCTTGTGCTATCATTAAAATATATCCGTTTTTGTCAATATTATTTTGCTCTTTCAGGGACGGATGGTGTTTTAATATGTATCCTTCCGGCGTCCGGTATTCCTTCGTCACAAAATTCAGGAACATTCTAAACCTCTTGACAGCCGAAAAATGATATACATTTAGTATCATATATATTATATCTGTAAAAAGAAGCTGTTTGCGGACCGAAAATACTATATAATACAATTTCAGGTATCAAATCCATATGCTTTTAACCTACGTGCTGATATTCGTCTTTTTTGTCTTCCTGTCGATAATCGTGCTTTACATCGTGTATACCTTTGTCCTCCCAAAAAAGATGGAGGACATCCTGAAGATGATAGAATCCGGCCAGACCAAGCTTGCGATCAAGAAGCTCAACGAATTGCTGGAAAAGGACGACAGGAACGTATACGCCCATTATCTCCTCGCGGAGGCCTACTTCAGGGAAGAAAATTTCCAGTATTCGATCGTCGAGTACAGGCAGGTCTTGAAGTTCGCCAGGTTCGACGATCGGATGAAGGAAAGCGAAATCAGGTCCAGGCTCGCCAAGCTTTATATCAACCGTGAAATGGTCGAAGACGCGAAGAAGGAGTATCTCATTCTGACCAAAATCGATCCGGACAATTTCGAGAATTATTTCGAGCTCGGAAAGATATATTTCAATGCCGGGACCCTCGACAAGGCGATCCCGTTTTTCAAAAAAACCATTTCCTGCAACGCAAATCATGAACAATCGTACTATTTTCTCGGACAGATACATTACAGGAGCAACGCCTTCGTGGACGCCAGGCAGATGTTCATCAACGCCATCAAGCTTGACCCGACGAACTACAAGTCCCATTATTTTCTCGGCCTTGTCCTGAGGCAGCAGAACGACTATGACTGGGCCATCAAGGAATTCGAGATCTCGCAGAAGAGCGAGGACCTGAGGGTCAAGAGCTTTCTGGCCAAAGGGTCCTGCTACATGGAGAAAGGGCAGCTCCCGAAGGCCGTCATGGAGTTCCAGCGCGGCCTGAAATTTGCGAGGAGGGGCAGCGAGACCGAGTTGAACCTCCGTTATTTCCTGGCCGACAGCCAGGAGAAGATGAGGGACATCCATTCGGCGATCAGCAACTGGGAAAAAATCGTCGAGGTGAACGCCAATTTCAGGGACGTCCAGGAAAAGCTCAAGAATTACTCCGAGTTCCGGCAGGATGACCGTATAAAGGATTTCCTCATAGCAGGGCTCGCCCAGTTCGAGCATGTGTGCAGGAAGCTGGTCGAGGCCATGGGCCACAACATCATGGATGTGGAGATAGTAAACGACACGGATATCGAGATCATCGGCACCGAGACCGAGGGCAAATGGAGAAATACCCGGCAGACCAACAGGATCATCAGGATCATAAGGACCACCGACACCATACAGGACCGCCTGCTCAGGCGGCTGTACGAGTCGATGAAACTTAAAAACGCGACTCGAATAATAGTCATAACGACAGGAGACTTTTCCCAGTCGGCGGTCGATTTCGCCAACACCCGTCCGATCGAGCTCATGGGCAAGGCCCAGCTGGTTGAGCTTTTACGTAAAATATGAGCGGCGCGTTGCTTGATGGATATATACAGCAAACTACTCCAACGCATACCACTCTTCAGGCACTGCACCGAGGATGAAATATCGCATCTCAGATCCATCGGCAGGACGACCCGGGTCGCCAGGGGCCGCAACATAGACCTCAAAGGCGTCAATTCCCTGAACATCATCGTAAACGGCATGTTCGAGATAGAGGCCCTCGGTAGAAACGACATCCTCTATCTCGCGCCGGGATCGTTTTTCGGCGTCATACCCTTTACCAACAACATTCACCGCGGAAGGGTCAAGGCGCTGGCGGATTCGACGCTCCTGTGCTTCGAGAAAGAGGACATCCTCAAATTTTTCCTGATCTATTACAAGGCCCTCAGGGGTTATCTCCGTACGGTCCAGAAAATGGGCTTTGACATCTCCGATATCGGGGACCGGTATTTCGGTCAGGAACGGAAGGTCGTCACCGTATACAGC
>JAKLIV010000210.1 GCA_022709405.1 Spirochaetota bacterium | reverse complement strand
CGGCGTTACAGGAGGATTCATCATGGCGCAGGCATTCCTTAATCCCGTGTTCACCGGAATCAGCGGCAAAGTCGGAGGGCTGGTGCTGTATGAATGGAACGGCAGGACCCTCATGCGGCGTTACGTGATCCCCCGCAATCCCGACACCCCGGCCCAGAGGGCCAACCGCGATCTCTTCAGGGACGCCATGAGGTCCTGGCAGGCGCTTGCGGATTCGGAGAAAGCCTCGTACAACAGGCGAGCGGCCCGTCTTCGCATGACCGGCCACAATCTTTTCATATCGCGCTACATGCGGATTCATGCTGCCGCGCTGCCCGAACTCCCGGCGTGCAGGGGAAATCCTGCAGCTGCGCCAGGGTTTTACGTGCACATATATCCGGCGCACGGCCGCACCCTCTCCGTCGCCGCCCCGTCTCCGGCCCGGTTCGCCGTATTATCCGCGCCGGCGCGGCCCGATTCCCCGCCCGGGTGAAGACGGTTACTACGTTGCCGAATGCCCGAGCCTTCCCGGCTGCGTCAGCCAGGGGAAAACCAAGGAAGAAGCCATTGAAAACATCAAGGAGGCAATTGAAGGTTATATCCTGACCTTGCAGGACGACAATATTCCCATACCGGTCGAGAGATTCGATTCCATCATGGTTGTCGTATGAGCGGACTGCCGGTAATGACCATGAAATCCGCACATGACATGATCACGGACTTTCCAGACGGCTGTATCCTTTGAAAATATTGATAAGCTCCACCCTGTTCTTAACGTCGAGCTTGTTGTAAATGTGCGCCAGGTGTGCCTGGATCGTCCTTTCGCTGATGTTCAGGGTATCGGCTATTTCGCGGCTTGAAAGCCCGGCCGCGGCGCATTGGATCACGTCCAGCTCCCTGTCCGTGATGTTGTATCCAGCGGCAAAATCCTTCATCCCTTTCATCTGCTGCGCGATCACCAGCACGCCGACCCGGTCATCGTACCGGTCATTGATGACCGTAAACCTGGCATCATAGGGCGATTGCGAACCGTCCGGATTCATCATGATCAGGGTTTCAAGCAGGCTGTCGGCTTCGCCTTGCAGCATCGACTCGGCAATCTCCGGGACCCTGCCGAACCCGGCATCGAACCCGCCCCGGCCGGGGGACGCCGCACAAGCGGCCATGGTCTTTCTGGCGCTCGAGTTGGCGAACAGTATTTCACTGTCGTGGTCGAGCACGAACACCGATTCCCCGATGTTGTCGAATATTTCGTATGAGTAGAGTCCCGGCGGCACCGAGAGGAACCTGTACCTGATGATGGATACACCTATGCCGACGGGCCAGATGCACACGTAATGCGCGAAAATGCCCAGGTCGTTCTTCGTAAAAAAGAAGATAACATAATCGATGAAAGTGAAGACAAAGAGAAGCGCAAGCGACAGCAGCAGAATCCTTGCCTGCTTTTTTTCCCGCGTCAGACCTGTTTTCAGGTGCCAGTTGATGATGAGCGAGATGCAGAGCAGGATTATCAGCCCATACACGATCATGTACAGGACAGTGACATATCCCGGGTCGGTTCTCACAAAATGCCAGTACCCGTCAACCCTGGTGAAATCCCTGTTGATGAGGTTCAGGTTGAAATTCTGATACAGGAAAAAGACATAGGCCGCGTATATCGCCGACAGAATCGGAGCCATGATCTTCCTGGACATTTTCACCATGAGCATGATGATATGCAGGGTCATCGGGATGAATACCAGTGCCGGCGTGGTCATTTTGTACAGGAGAACGAAGAGCTGCTTGTCCCCGGTGGACTGCATTCCTATATAAATGAATTCCCAGCAGGAATACAGGATCATCATCACGAAAAACAAGCGGTGCACCAGGTTCTTCGGATCGAGATGCAATATGTAAACGGCCAGCAGCAGTGTCGCGATCGCCAGAAAAGCCGATATCAATGCCAGCGGATTCATGGATAGCACTTTATTGGCAACCGACCCATCCGTCAATTTCATTTTGATAATTTATCGTGGCCCGCCCGCAGGTGATTTTCATCTACGCATTTATGCCTATACGCCGGCGATATCAAGAAAATTGAAGGCATAAGCATTTCTGCCGATGACAGGCGGGAGCCGATGCGGTACATTAACCCGATTTCAATAATAAATAATAATCAATTCAAATCAATTGAATGATCTTATATCGTTCAACTTATTTATTCCGGAGGAAAGACTCATGCAATCTAAAAAAGAACTTCTATTTGCCGCATTCCTGGTTATCTCACCGCTGGTATTTTTTGCCTGCGACGACGGCGGCGGGAAAGACAGCAAGTCCTCGCTTTTGACGTTCACTACCGCCGCCAACCCCGGCGACGCGGTTCCCGTAAAAGTCGGATCAGAGACCGTGAACATGGTCTACGCGAACAACCTGGACAGCATAACATTCCCGTATGCGTCGGACGCTGACACCGCGACCCTGACCAGGAAGTTCTTCGTCCAGCAGACCGAGGTGACCAACGTGGTTTTCGCCGCGGTGATGCAGTGGGCGTACTCAAAGGGATACATCAGCGAAACAGGCACCGGCAACCTCCTGAGCGACACGACAGTAATGTACGGCGGCCAGGAGCTGTATAATCTCGATGTCGTTGACACATATCGCAAGATCAGCTACAGCACGGCCGACCACGCCTTCACCGTGACAGGCGGCTATGAAGATCACCCGGTCATCGTCGTAAGCTGGTACGGGGCAGTCATGTTCTGCAACTGGCTCACCGAGATGATAGACGGGAACACCGACAACGTCGTATATGCCTGGACCGACAACGGCGACGGGGGCGGCACGGCGGATGATTCGATCTGGCAGAACGGCGAAACCGACGCCGACGATTCGAATACCGGGTATCGCCTGCCGTCAAGGGAGGAATGGATGTATGCCGCCCGGTATATCGGCGCCACGGCGCCCACGGCTGGAGATCTTGCCGGCGAATATCTGGCGCAGAGCCGCAACTCGGGCAGCGCCGACCTGACCGCGGGATACTGCTGGACCCCGTCGTACTATGCAAGCGGCGCCACGGCGGATTATGACAACGAGACCGCGACCAGGGCCGTGGCCTGGTATGATGGCGATTCTCTTATGCCCGCCGACGCCAATAAATTGATGCCCGTAGCGCAAAAATCCGCGAACCAGCTCGGCCTGTACGATCTGAGCGGCAATGCCGCTGAATGGATATTTACGGCATTCAATGAGACAAACCGCTACGATCTTGGGGGAAGCTGGGGCAGCCCTGCAGCGCAAATGGCGATCTGTTCCTATGGTTATATTGATCCTAATCAAACGCTGACGGGCATAGGCATCCGTGTCGTAAAGACGAGGTAGTTACGTACCCGCGCATAAGGGCTGTTCCAGAAGCCATTCGCTCTTCGAGGGCGGGGCCTGTACCTTTTTTCGCAGGTACAGGCTGAAGAATCCGTTTCTGCTTTCTGGACAGCCCCATTTCACGAGCATTCTTCGCCTGCTGTCCTGCGCGGGCGCCGGCCGATACGGGCCATCAACCCCTCTCGAAAAGATCCATGAATGCGGCCGGATTTATAATCCTGACATTGCTGAATCCGCCCAGCGACAACAGGTCATTGTCTCCGGTGATTATGAAAGCGGCATTCGATTCCATGGCGCAATCGACTACCATGTTGTCATCGTAATCCCTGCTGACGGTTTTGTAATTACTTGAAGGGAAGACAATCGTGGCAATGGACTCGATCTCGTAGAGTATCGTTTGTATGGCCAGCGGTGAAAACCCGAATTTCTTTCTCGCGAGAACATCCTTTATCTCGGACAACATATCCGGAGCAATGAATACCTCGATCTTTCCCCTTACTGCCAGATCAAGGACGTTCCGTGGTTTTCCGCCGAACAGGATGCCTGAAATATATACATTTGAATCGATTACGGCCCTGATCAAGAGGACGCCTTCCGGGATTTCCTGTATTCCGAAATCTCTTTCATGACATCTTCTTCCGTAAGGCCGTTTTCCTCGGCGACTTTCGAGCCATACTCAAAAATATTTTTCCACCTGTTTTTTCTTTCGATATACATCCGCGCGGCTTCCCTGATGAGCTCAGACCTGGTGCGGGATTCCTCCTTGGCGACCCGGTCTATCTGCCTGAGAAGGTCTTTCCTGAAAGATATATTGACGGTGTTCGTGTTCATGCTGACCTCGCAATTATGAATGGTCCAAATATATATACAATAATTGTATATGTCAAGAACAAAGACCATGCGGCCCCTGCGCCTCAACGTGACCATCCCCCAATACCCGGCATCTCTATCTCCCATCCTTTATTATCTCCGTGTTCTCGGTGACTCTGTGGCCATCCTTTCTTAATCCGCTAAGAGGACAGCGGCAAAATCATTCTTGACCTCCCTGAGTACGCCGTGATTACATCCTTCCAGTGCTGAAGTAGGGTGCAATTCCCTCGCTGACAGGCAACCGTGAAAGCCGGACCGCCAAAATCCTTCCATGAGAGAGGTGCTTCATGAAAATCTTCCATTTTATCCTTATCCCGGTCCTTGTCTCCCTTGCCGCATGCGACAGTACCGGCTCCAGAAACAGCGGCGCCGATCAGTTCGCCGTGGCCTCGCATTTCCCCGCCGCAAACCAGGCCGACGTGTTTCCCGATAGCGCGATCGAAATCCGCTTCAGCAGGGAGCTTGCCGCTTCACTGCCTGCAGTTCCTGTTGCGATAACGTCCTCTTCGGGCGCGGCCAGCTGCTCCTGCGAAACCGATGAATCCGGCACGATGATCGTGTGCACGCCCGACGCCAAACTGGCGGAGAACACATCCTACACCGTTTCACTGTCGCCCGATATCGTCTCCGCAGACGGCAGCCCCCTGGCCGATACGGACTATTCGTACGGATTCACGACCGTGAACAGGCGCACGACTGCGGTGCAGCCCGTGTTCTGCAGCTACCAGTCGGGCTACCTGCCCGTCGGTGCGACGCTCGAGTTCTCCACGCCGCTGGATTCGGCCGGCATCTACACCGGCGCGAGCCCCGACCCGGATGCGACAGCGCCCGATTCATGGACGCTTTCGAACACGCTCACCGCGGGGGGCACCGGAACGCTGAAGGTCTTCGCCCGGATCCGGGACGAAGAGGGCGTCATCGGGAGCGTGTTCTCGTTCACCTATGAAGTTGTCGACGCATTCCCCGGCGTGAACTCATCCCAGGAGATAACCGGCGCGGCGCATGTCGCGCTCGCAGACACGTCGATCGCGCCGCCGTCGTCCTGCGCGGCATTCACACGCGGCCTCGACCGCACGACCGCATCCGCCTTCGACGATCCCGGCGGCCTTCTCGCGGGCGGCTCGGGAATGCTCAATCTGGGCAACACGGGCGGCGTCACGTTCACGTTCGACCAGCCCATTGCGGACGGCGAGGGAGCCGACATCGCGATCTTCGAGAACGGCTTTCTCACCACCGGAGGCCTCATCGCCGAATACGGATACGTGGAGGTCAGCTCGAACGGGACAGACTACATACGGTTCGACTCCGCGACCACGCGCGATCCGTCAACCGTCCCCGACCCGGACACGACCATGACCGGCTGGGACACCACCCTTGACTGGGGCGTGACGGGACGCTACCCCGCCGGATACGGGGACTCGTTTGACCTCGCCTGGCTGCGCACCACGAGGAAGGTCGTTGAAGGCAGGATCGATCTGAGCTCCATCACTTATGTAAGGATCATCGACATCATCGGCATGGACGAGGCGCGGCTCATGGGGTCCGACACCGGATCCGCCATACCCAGGTCCGATCATCAGTCCCTGATCTCCTCGATCCTGGGGAATTATGACAGCCTGGACAGTTTCGGAAGCGTGATCTTCGACGAGTATCCCACGGTGGGCACGGGCGGGCTCGACATCGATGCGGTCGGGGTTATTCTATGGTAAACATGCGGTCGTAGTAGCGGAAGCTGTTCTTCAATACCGGGCTCGAGATGATCCCCCTGACGATCTCCTTTTCTTCCTGGTCGATGAAAACGTTTTCGTTCGCGAAATACTCGAACGCCTTGAGCGGGTCGGACTGCTCGGTGATCTTGTTCACCAGGAACGAGATGCGGCCCATGTCCCTGCGGGAGAACGGCACGCCCTTCTCTTTCTCGACGTCGATCTTGCTCTTGTACTTGCGGATGACGTCGCTCAGGATGCTGAACTGTTCGATGTCGGATTTGTATTTCATGAAGAAGCCCTTGCTCTTGACGTTCGTCATCCCCTCGTCGGCCATCATCAGCATGATGTACTGGAACAGCCGGTAGCTGCGCGATATGATCGACCGTAGCAGCTCTTCGGGAAGCTGGAGAAAATACTCTATGAATCCCCCCACGTCCCTGATGCGCGAGAAATAGATGTTGAGCTGGGGCGTCTCGAACTTCGACAGGATGAAGAAGAGCAGCAGCTTGTCCC
>JAKLIV010000021.1 GCA_022709405.1 Spirochaetota bacterium | reverse complement strand
CATCTCTGCCTCGGATATCATCGCGACATCTGGATGATCGGGATTCATGCCAAATCAAATCAGGCCTTCGCCCATGAAGCGTTTATTCAAACCGGCAACGAAGTCGTGATCTGGCGTGATCGTGATCGGGATGGCGTCCAGGATGAAACCGATCCCGTGGAAAGGGGGTATTTCGGGATCAATTTACATCGGGCGTCAATTCATGGATCAAAAATAATTGGCGCATATTCTTATGGATGCCAAGTCCTTCAAAACCCTGCAGATTTACAGATAATTCTTTCAATCGCGAAGCAAACCGGACAGCGAACATTTTCATATATGCTATTCGATCGCGATGAATTTTACATTTCATAAAAAGGAGACGTTATGAAAAATATTATTCATGCAATCAATCGAGTCGAGGCGATGCGCAAAAACCCTCCACGGAGAATTAAGCGGCTTTCACAAAAAACACGCATAGCGATTCAAAAAATCATCCAAGCCGATCGTGAGCTCGATAAGCAGGAGAATCATGAACGAAAAGCATCATGATATCAAGGTTCCGACTGAGGTTTATTCCAGGGTCGCTGGATTTTATCGTCCGGTGAGTTCCTGGAATAAAGGCAAGCGGGAAGAATTCAGGCAGCGCAAAGAATATAAAATACCGGAGGGACTCGATGACAAGAGAAGATGCAATGAATCTTGATTGCGGGATTACGATGTCAGTCCAGGCACTCATTACGGTATTTGGCATGTATAGCGAAAATCAGCACAAGCTGAGCAATGGTGAAAGTATAGCATATACGGAAGCTGATTTTAATAAGATCATCGGGGAGTTAGGCATACATCATAATGCAGTGCTCTCAAGATGGTATCCGAAATAGAGGAGGGAATCATATGACTTTCGATGTTGTTCACACTAAAGGTTCGCTCAGCGCGGGTGCCGGGCACCAGTCCAAGCAGGAGGAGACGACTCCGACACGTATATATGATGCGATCGATAAAAAACACGCCGAGCGGCTTTTTTACAGTCTTCCTATTGTTAAAATTTTCGGTAAAAAAATTATCCGAATGATGGAGGTCCACAATGGCTGAAATCCTGGTTGCCTGTATCATGTTTATCCTGGGAATTTATGTAGGCTTTATCTATCTGGGAAGAAAAAATGAGATTGAACGCAACCGTGAAGACCTGAAAAGATCGAAGGCGGCGCAGGGAAATCCAGATTATCAGGAACGGAGGGCTGGATAATGAAATGTAAATTGATCGATAGGCTCGATAGTATAAATATTCCTGCGACGCTTTGTTTTATAGGTCTTGCGGTTGGGATGTTTATCGTGAGTCTTTTTAAGCGTAAATAGCGCCTATGTTTAATAGCACCTCACAGCCGAAATAAATTTTGTGAGGTATCTCATGAGTAAAATCAAATTCTTTTTTATTGGTATCATCCCTGGAATAATCATCGGCTGTATTATCATGGCTATCATTATGATGCCATCCAACTCAGATATATCAACTATAACAACAACGCAGGTGTCCGGTGAAAAAATCGATCATAAGAAATGGTCATTCAGCGGCAGTAAAATCACTTTCAATACTGAAGCCCAGGGCCGCGGTGAAATAAAAACTGAGATACCGAAGCGCCTGATCCCGGAGGCAGCAGCCTGGATCGAAAAAAATGATGCTGTCGGAATTTTGCTCGCTGAAAAATTTAATGTTGATGACCGAAAGGCGATTACCTCGATCGGCCTCTCATGGAATCATCGTTGGGATTCAGTTGAATTCGGCGGAGGACCGATCGGCGAATTCACCACCGATCGCGCGCCGAAATTTCATTCAATCGGAGCTTTTCTTGAAGCGAAATACTGGTTTAAAATGCCTGCAAAAAAGAAGTATTGATATGCTGAAACGTCAATTTTTAACTATCAAAACATCCGCCGCGCGGGATAAATTGCCGCGCGCGCCGCGAAAAAATGCCCCCTCCGATTGCTGTAATCATGAAAATATCTTGTCATATCCAGCCATTCTTTTATCATTATATGCGAAATATAGCCTCAATCGCGCTGTATTTCGGCTGATTTTGGCCTCATCCAGTTGCATATAATGTGGTTATTTCATTATTCTATTGTGGGGGGGCATATCATGCTTATGCTGATGCGAATGCTGTCCCGGCTCTTGGTAATCACGGGGTCCAGGTCGCCGGAGTAAAGGAGGAGGTAGTCGTTGATCTTCTGTTCGGTTTCAGGCAAGGTATAATATTTCTGATCGCCGAACATTTCCTGGTTCATCTTCTTCAGATATGGGTTGACCGATACTACTTTTTTCACGATAGTGAATCGTTTCATCAATCCGGATTCATAGGAGTCTATTCGCTGGAGAAGTTCCGGCCTGAGGATGGGGCTGCCGTCTCTGGATTCAAGAACAATGGAGAGCACCTGTGTCCCGGCAAGCTTTTCGTTCAGTCTATCGTCGGCGATTCGTATTTCGGAATTTTTCTTGAAAAAAGCGATATTGTTGACATCTACTTCGATTCGAGTCATTCCATATGCAAAAATACAGGCTATGATCACTGAAAAGATAATGATCGCATTATATCTCTTTTTAACGAGTCCATCGACACGAGAAAGAATCGCGTGGACAAGGTCGTTTCGTTCATTCTCGGGGAAAATTATTTTTTTCTTTACCGGAAAGACAAGGAGCATCGAAGGCATGACGTACATGGCCAGTATTATGCAGAAAAATACTCCGACGGCCGTGTAAATTCCGAAATTCTTGATCGGCACAAAGCCAGATGTCGCAAGAGATCCGAAACCCGCAACGGTCGTGAGTCCCGCCATAAGAATGGCTATGCCTACGGCCACCATGTTTCGTCGTATGACTTCGAACTTTTCCTGAATAGGACTGAGTAAATAATGGTTCATGTAATGAATGCCGTATGCGCTTCCCACTGCGATGAGCAGAACAGGCATGGTGGTACTGATGAGGTTTATCGGCGCTTTGCAATAAGACATGAATCCAACGCTCCATACCGATGCGATTAGGACCACGCTCATGGGGAACAGGACACCCTGCAAATTGCGGAATGAAAAGTAAAGGGCGATCATTACGATGAGTATGACAAGTGGAAGGAGCATCGATATATCCGAGATTATGAAATCGGAAATTGTATCCGCGATTACTGATTCTCCGTCGAGATAGAGTTTAACCCCGGGCCTATTCATTTTTTTTAGAATCTGCTCAGTCTCGTGAAAAACGGTGGCTCGCTTCACTTTGTCATTGCCGCTTAACCTCACGAGGATTACAGCCAGTTTGTCATCATATGATATAAGTCCGCCCTTGTAGAACGGCCATGAATCAACCTTTCTTTTAAGATCAGCAACTGATGCATCATCGGGATCTTCTTCATCGTGGAGTTTTTTTACTATGAACGATTTCCCGGTACCCTCTATGTAATCTGCATCCACTATCGAGGATAAATCTTTTATTGGCGGAACAATGTATCGCAAGAGTTCGTCGATGTCGTAGTTCGAGGCATGTGAGGCTATTCTCTGTGCGGCTTTTTCGTCCATAAAATATTCGCCCGACAGCCTTTTGGGGTCGCTGAGTATTTTTTGTATTTCATCTTTACCGAAGAGGGATATTTCACTCAACACTGGTATGAGCGCGCGTGCATCTGTTTCAGAGATTCCCGCGCGATCGGCTATGCATTTCGGCGGCACCGTTTTGTTCAATTCTTTAATTCTTTCAGAAATATCCCTGATAAATGAAACCTTTTCGGCTGAATATATGGCATCACTCTCGATTCCAACGAAAATCAATGAAGAGTTACCAAATATTTTTTCATATTTATCATAAGCGATTTTTGATTCATGCTGTGATGGAATCAGATTGACCAGATCGTTATCCAGTTCGAGGGAGGGTATGGCAAAGCTGAAAACAACCGTCACGGCCAGGGTCAAAATAAGTATTATGCGCGGTTTAAAAAAAATTGAACAGCTTTTCTCTAAAAATTTCTCGATCATTGAAATAGCTCCTTATAATTAAGTGAACCTTAAACCTGGTATGAACAACACTCGATTATGTTGTCGTATGAGAATCATGAACCGATACCCCTTAACATGAGATCACGTAATAGTCCTGTATAAAAGCCAAGTAGGTTTGACTGGTTTTTTGCCGAGAGTTCCTTGCCCACATGAGTGAAAGTCCCTATCAGAATCGACCCATATTCGGCGACATTTATTTCCTTCCTAACAAGTCCTCGTTCAATTGCAAGCTCAATGATTTTAATCGCGTATTCAAATATCTTTTGCTCATTTTCATGCTTGAATTTTGCCAGCCGGGGACTGATCTCGAAATCAATAAACGGATTGGTCATGAAAATGTCTTTTAGGGACATGTATTCGGCCACAGAACGTTCTATTATATCGTAGATGATATCATAGAAAGGCGCTGAATCATTTTTGAATCTTTCATATTCTTCTTTAAGAATGGACGATATATTGTCGGCGGTTTCCTCGATTATATTATATATGATGTCTTCCTTATGCTTGAAGTAGAGGTAGTATGTCCCCTTGGCCACACCGGCCCTGGTCGTGATACTTTCAACCGTGGTGCGTGAATACCCATTCTGGGCGAATTCGATCCTCGCCGCCCTGATGAGCATATCATGTTTTGAATCTTTTTTCGGCATAAATGACTGACCAGTCAGTCATAAATATATCAATATTATTTTCTTTCGTCAAGATGGTCTTTTACTTTTTTGAATAATCAAACCGTTCCCAGCGGGTCATCAGGCTATAGGCGCAGGGAACTACAAAAAGGGTCAGCAGTGTCGAAACAATAATCCCACCAAGGACAGTGACAGCCATGGGGATTCTGGTTTCAGCGCCGGGGCCCAGGGCGAGCGCAGGCGGTATCGCAGCCGCTATTGTCGAGAGTGATGTCATGACGACCGGCCGAAGTCGTATCGGGCAGGCTTTGAGCAGCGCCTCGCGCGGGCCTGCCCCTTCCATCCGCAGCTTATTGGTGAACTCGACGAGCAGAATTGAATTTTTTTTGACGAGTCCCATGAGCAGGATTAGGCCGATGAAACTGTATATATTTATCGTATTGCCGGTTATCAGCAGAGCAATGATCGCCCCGCTGAAGCTGAAGGGCAGGGCGAGGAGGATGATCAAAGGGTGAATATAGCTGTTGAACTGGCTGCCTAATATCATATAGGAGACGACGATCCCGATGACGAGCGCGAATATGAGACTTGCAAAGGATTCGCTCGATGTTTTTGCAGACCCGGTAAGGTCGGCAGAATACCCCTCGGGAAGAACGTCATCCGCGATTTTCATGGCCTCGGTGATGGCCTCCTGCTGTGAAAAACCCGTTGACGGGCTTGCGTAGACCGAAATCGAGCGCTCGCGGTTGATCCTCGTAATAGACAAAAGAGAAGACGCCGGTACGATTTGCACCACATCGGAAAGCCTCACCATCTCTCCCCGGTTGTTGCGGACGAAAAGTCTCGTTATATCACGGGCGGCGCGGCGCTCCGATTCAAGAAGCCGCAGACGGATATCGTATCGGCGTCCCTGATCGGTGAACTTTCCGACTTTCACGCCGCCCATCAGGGAGTTGATCGCGTTCCCGATTGCGGTAATGCTGACGCCCCGAAGCTGTGCCGCATTTCGGTCCGGAATGATGCGTATTTCAGGCTGGCCGGTGTCGTAGTCCGTGTCGATATCGACCATTTTGCCGGACCGGGACATCCTTGCGGTAATTTCCTGTGAATATGCGGCAAGTTTGTCCCAGCTTGTGCCGTGTATCGTGAATTCAACCGGGTATCCTCGCGAAGCGGTAAATCCCCTCATCGAAAGATCCTGAATGGTCACCTTCATCTCTTTTGATATTTTATTCAGTTCGGTTCTGGCGAGGTTTGCGAATTCGGCCTGTGTCAGGGGCTCATCATGCCCCTTGCGGATGGGCCTTTTGGCGGGATCATGCAGGCTCACGAACATCATGCCTGAATTGACCTCTCCGCCGCCGAAACCTCCGACAGTTGCCATGTAGTGGGATACTTCTTTCTGTGAGGAGATGAAGGCCTCAACTTTCTTCGAAAGGCTGTCGGTATATTCGAGAGAAGATCCGACTGAAGTCTTTATGCGTATAAGGATCATGCTCTGGTCCTGAGAAGGGACGAATTCCTTCTTTATCGGTATCAGCAGAAGGAAAGAAAGAACGAAAAATGCCGAAGCCGCAAGCATGACCTTCAAACGGTGGCCGAGAACGTATTCAAGCGCCCGTGAATATTTCACAGACAGACCTAAAAACAATCGGGTTACGAGATTGGATGCCGCACCGGCGTTTTTGCCGACTTCCAAAAATTGGGAGCATCTCATCGGCGTGAGCGTGAGCGCTTCGAGCAGCGAAAGTGCGACCGCGATGGTGATGGTGATGCCGAATTCAAGAAAGTATTTCCCGATAATCCCCTTCATGAAAGCTACCGGCAGGAATATGGCGATAACCGCGAGGGTCGCTGCAATGGCCGCAAACGTTATCTGCCGAGCGCCAATGCCGGCTGCGACGATTTTGTCTTCTCCCATCTCCTGGTGGCGAGAGATGTTTTCCATTACCATTATTGCGTCGTCTACGATGATTCCAATCGCCAGTGAAAGGGCGAGCAGGGTGAATGTGTTGAGGGTGAATCCCAGGAAGTACAGAAAAATGAAAGTCCCCATGACGGATGTGGGCACTGCGAGCAGGATGTTGAATGTCGAGCTGAAGGATCCGAGGAACAGAAGGCAGACGAGTCCGGTCAGGAGGGTCGAGAGGATTATCGTGGTGACGAGTTCGTCGGTCGATTCCTTGACGTAACGGGTCATATCGTGAGAAACGGTCACCTTGTAGCCCCTGGGGAGCCTGGGTTGAAGGTTTTCGGTCAGCCGTCTGACCTCTTCTGCGACTGCGATAACGTTTGCTCCCCTGCGCTTCATGATTCCGAGTCCCACGGAAGGGATCCCGTTGAAGCGGGAGATCCTCCTGATATCGTCGAGATCGTCTTTGACGGTCGCCACGTCCCTGAGCAGGATTTTCCGGTACACCGGGGAGCTGCCGCGCGCGGTAATCGGAAGCATTTCAAGCTCTTTGACCGTAGGGGCCTCGCCCATTGAGCGGATGACGAATTCCTGGCTCGATGTTTCCAGCCTGCCGCCCGGGATCTCGATGTGCTCCCTGCCGATCGTGTTGAGCAGGTCGTCGACCGAAAGCTCGTATGACGCGAGCTTGTCCCTGTCTACCCATATACGGACGCAGCGGTCGACGTATCCGCCCATGCGCACGTCTGCGACGCCGGGAAGGGTCTGATACTTGTCCCTGAGATGGTTTTTCGTGTACATCATGAGGTCTTTCATCGACCCTCCGGACGTCACTGCGATCCACATGATCGGGAAATCTTCAGGATTCCTCTTGGAAATGATGACAGGGTCCATCTCGTCAGGCAGAAGCCTCTGCGCCTGGGCTATCTTGGTCTGAACTTCCTGGAGGGCGACGTCGACGTCCCGGTCAATGTCGAGTTCGACGGTTATGCTGGCGGCGCTCTGGCGCGAATTGGAGCGCACCTCGCGTATTCCCTCGACGCTCATGACCGCGTTCTCTATGACGTCGACCACGTCTGATTCCATGATTTCAGGAGACGCCCCCTCGTAGGTCACGTCTATGTTGACCATGGGAAAGTCGACGTCGGGCATCTGGGATATGCCCATGCGACCGAAGGATATCGCGCCGAACAGGATCAGGGCAGTCATGAGCATCCAGGCGAAAACGGGGTTCTTAATGGATATGTCGGAAAGTGTCATTTCAGGCTCCCTTCGCCGCGAACGGGTCTGAGGGCCGCAATCCCATTGCCGAGGAACTCTCCGGTGGCGACTCCCAGCTTAACCCTGTTCAGGCATTTGTCGAGCAGGCTCTGTTCGTAATCGTCCCTGGACGATAAGAGGTCGGTCAGAGAGTTGAAGACGTCGAGTATGGTGACCAGGTTAAGGCCGTATTCGCGTAAAATTGCCGCATAATCGGCCTCTGCCGCGTCAAGAGCTTTTTTATAGGATTCGACCTCCCGCAGCGAGCTTTCGAATGAAGCGCGCGCGTCATCGATTTCGGCGAGCGAAGCGCGCCTGGTCTGCTTCAGCCTGAGTTCGGCCTGCCTCTTGACCGAGCGCATTTCCATCGCGCGCGATACGGTAACGCCGCCGTCTATTATCGGGACTTCGACTCCAAGGCCAGCGTAGTAGTCTCGGCCGGTCTTTTCCTCCTGTAAAATTCTGTATGTGCCTTCGATATAAACGGACGGCAGATTCCCGTCGAGCGAGCCGAGCAGCCGCGTTTCGGCCAGCGCGACTTCTTCGGCGGCGGCCTTCACGTCATATCGTGATTCGGCGATCGCCGAGGCCGAATCCGCCTGAGCGGAAGGCGCTATAAGGGCCAGGTTGTCGTCGAGCTCCGGAGCCCCGGGTAAACCGGCAAGCGTGCCCAGGGATACAAGCGCGCTGCGTTTTCTGTCCTGAAGCGACTGGATTTCGGCCTCGAGCCTGAATATCTGGGAGTTGGTGCGCAGAAGATCGCTCTGCCTGGAACGGCCGACCGCGACGCGACGTTTGAGCTCGGCCGCAATACCCCGGTAATTCTCCAGTACCTTCTCCCTGTTCCTTAGCGTCTTTTCTATCTTGAGCGCCTCGAGGTATATCTGCGCCAGATCGAGGAGGAGCATGCCTGCCGCGTGACCGAGACGGTAACGCTCGATCAGTCTTTCGGAACAGTTTCCTTTAATCCCGGCGTATTGGTCAAGGCCCATCACAAGGTTCTGTCTCGCATAAAGGAGCATGCCTGATTTTCTGCCGGAAACGGCGGGATCGTCCTCCTGCAAATAACGGGTTGTTTTCAATGATACCGATGGCAGAAGCGCGCCGATCGCCTGCCACATTCGATAATCGGCCTGGATGGCGTTCTCTCCCTCTATCGCGAGGCGTTCGGTTCCGCTGACCGCAAGGGCATAGAGGTTGAAAAGATCGATTCTGGATGATGAAGCGGCGGATTTGATGTCGGATTCGGTCAGGCCGGTTGTCGTAAGGAGCAGATCACGAACATCGGCCGCGCCTGCGGGTATCACAGGTGCGGTGAACAATATAAAAATAATCAATCTGAGGATTTTTATCATAAGGGAATCCCTTAAATTACATTCTGGACGTTCCCTTGTGGGCATAAACATTAGATAAATCAGTTTTTATCATTTTTTCGATAATGAAAAAACCTGATTTATAGAGATGCCCATAAGTATCGTTATAGAATGAATAAAAATCAAAATTGAGTCAGTATAAAATGACGGTTTATAAAAATCAACTAATTAGAAAAATAATTTGGTTAGCAATACTGTTGACAAAAGACCGTGCCGGTGAATAATCCATTTCAGTTCATTTTATGAAAACCGCCGGATGCGGCAGGATCGGCGTGACAGGTTCTTGCCCTTAAAACATAATAAACTCGTGACGGCAGCTCCGGTATGGTTCGAACAAAAAAAATAATACTGCTATCAACCCTTTATTTTTCGCAGGGAATACCTTTCGGGTTTCAGGCAACGGCGCTTCCGGTATACCTGAGGTCCTCGGGTGTCTCTCTATCGGGAATCGGGTTCATTTCAGCCCTCGCTCTTCCCTGGATGTTCAAGGCGTTGTGGGCTCCGCTGGTCGATCGGTACTGGTCGGACAGGATCGGAAGGAGAAAATCCTGGCTCGTTCCCATGCAGACGCTCATGGTCGCGACACTGGCGCTTTCGTCGTTAGCAGATCCGGGCGAGGCGACAATGACGCTGCTGGCTCTGGTTTTCGTCATGAACCTCGTCGCAGCCACGCAGGACATCGCGGTGGACGGACTGGCAGTGGACATACTCGATGCAGACGAGCTCGGAACCGGGAACGCTGCGCAGGTTGTAGGCTACAAGGCGGGCATGCTTCTCGGCGGCGGCATCATTCTGTGGCTGACTTCTTTCTTGTCGTGGGAAAGCCTTTTCCTGGTAATGTCCCTTGCCGCGGCATTGCCCCTCGCGCTTCTTGCGTCGTTCAAAGAAACGGACAGCGATACCGGTTCGGTACGCCTGATCGATATCCCTGGAATTCTCGCCGCAGCAGGACGATTCTTCGCTTCCAGGGGATCCTGGTGGGCCGTATCTCTTATCGCCACATACAAACTGGGCGAGGTCATGATCGACGTCATGTTCAAGCCGTTTCTGGTGGATTCGGGATTCTCGCCGTCACAGATAGGACTATGGCTCGGCACTTGGGGGATGGCCGCTTCTCTTGCCGGTTCGCTTTCAGGGGGATTTCTCGTCAAAAAAATCGGCGTGCCCAGGGCTCTCGGCATAGCACTGACCCTGAGGGTCGTCCCTCTCGTATTTGAATGGTGGCTGACTACAGCACAGCCGAATGCATCAGACGTCATTACGGTGACGATGTTCGAGCATTTTTTCGGCGGCGCGCTCACCACGGCGATGTTCGCATTCATGATGTCAATAGTTGACCGGGAAATCGGCGCAACGCATTACACGATCCTCGCGAGCATCGAGGTCGCAGGCAAAGCGCCGGGCGGGTGGATTTCGGGGATTGCTGCCGAAGCATCAGGCTACGGCGCTGTTTTTGCGGCCGGTATCATCCTGTCTGTTGCGGTCTTTATACCTTTTGCGATGACAGGAAAAAAGTTCCAGGCGATCAACGTTAAGCGATCGTGAGCCTTTCGAGATTTCCGATCAACCTCATCGCACTGTCATATGTATCGCCGCACAAGTCCGGCGTGGGGCTGTAGTTTCTGCAAACCGCGGGCCTACGGTCATATATCATGCATCTCATGTCAGGGCCTCGATGAATGCATGGGACGCCGGCGGGCTTTCCATTCGGCATCCCCGGCAAGTGCGTCGATATCGACGGCGCCTCGCAGCAGGCTCCGCATTTTCTGCATGTGGAGTGTCGGCTTTTCGGCATATGATCCTTCAATTGCATTTTTTCTTGAAATAATCTGTTATGATCGAAATGATCTTGTTTATGTCAATCGGTTTTGTAACATATGCCAGCGGTTTAATCGATTTGTCGGAATCGACATATGTTTTTTCCTGATAGCCGGTCGCAAAAATAACCGGAATGTATGCATCTTCTATTATGCGTCTGGCTGCTTCAATCCCGTCTATCTCGCCCGCGAGATGGATGTCCATGATGATCAGATCCGGGGGTTCGGCCTTTGCCGAGTCAACTGCTTTTTCTCCCGTTGAAAAGATGCTTACAAGATAACCTCTCTTCTCGAGCATCATCTTGATGTACAGGGCGGTCATGGCCTCGTCTTCGACAAGCATCAGTTTTATCTGCTTTTCCAAATCAAACCCTCTTCGCGTAAACATTGTCGTTAAACTCGATTGAAACCCTGAAGCCTTTTCCCGAACAGAAGCGGATATCTCCGCTGAGTTGATGCTCGCATATGCTGCGTATGGTCATCAAGCCGAGGGAACCGTCCTGCTGATAATTGAAACCGTCCGGGGGGCCGATTCCATCGTCACTATACATGAGCCTGATCCTGCCGTCGTCTGAACGGGAAAGTTCGATGGATATTGTCCCGCTCTTCCCTTCCGGTATTCCGTGCTTGAGCGTGTTGGTGACCAGTTCGTTTATGATCAGCCCGCAAGGGATCGCAATATCAATAACAGAGGGGAAAACATGCATGTTGAAATCCAGACTGATCTTATCGTCTTTCCTATTGAAGCCTTCGAGGATGAGCCTGACGAGATCGGAGATGTAATCGCCGAGAAGGATATTGGAGAGATCCTGTGACTGGTACAGCTTCTGGTGCACTAACGCTATGGCGTTGATTCTCTGCACCGTGTCCCTGACGATCTGGCTTACCTCGTAGCCCGGACTCAGAATTGCGTTGAGATTCAATATGGATGCAATGACCTGCATGTTGTTTTTTGTACGATGGTACAGCTCCCTGAGGAGGATTTCCTTTTCGCGCAGGGAAGACTTGAGGTTCTCCTCGTTTTTTTTGGACGACGTTATATCGTGTATGACGCCGAAAACGATATTCCTTCCAGGATCGTATTCGGCGCAGGAATGTATGTCGATTATTGCCCCGTCTGTTTGCCTCTTTATCTTGAATTCCACATCATAGGGCCTGCTTTCATCGATCAGCGAGCGCAGCGCTTCGTCGAGCATCTGCCTGTATTCAGGGAGGGGAGTTTTCTGGACTTCGGCGATCGACCATTCTTTTTCGCCGAGCCCATAGATGCGGCGGGCGCCTTCCGATGCAAATACTTTTTTCGAAACCATATCGAATTCCCAGTTGCCGGTGCCACCGATAAGCTCGGCCCTTCGGAGCCTCGCTTCGCTCATAACCAGCTCAGCTTCGGCTTTTTTCCTGTCATGAATGTCCTGCATGGAGCCGATCATGCGCAAGGGGTTTCCATCTGCATCGTAAATGGTTGTACCTCTGTCATCGACGAAAAAATAGCTGCCGTCATGCCTGCGAAACCGGTACTGGCTGATGTATACGGTTTTCTGTTCGATCGATGTATTGAGCTGGGCAATTGTCCGGGAACGGTCGTCAGGATGTATGCAGTCTTCCCAGCCGGATATGCCCAGGCTGTTGAATTCCTCGGTGGAAAAACCGGTCATATCCTCGATTTTACCGGTCCATTGAATCAGACCGGTCTTTATGTCATAATCGTACATAAGCTGACCGGTAAGGTCCAGAACGATCCGAATGGGATCATTCCGGTAAACATTTCCATGGTTAACGGTCACATGACCTCGGATATCGGATTTCGTTTCAATTATCAGCATTGTCATACCCGAGGATGATACCGGAATAGTCCGATAGGAAAGGACATGTTCGTTTTTCTTCCCGGTTTTGAGTCTGAGGAAGCCGTCATCGGCGATATCTCCCTGAAAATCGGAGATATTCTGCAGGGGGGACCCGATGAGGGCTTCCCGGCTTTTTCCAAGAAGTTCTGATGCAGCGAAATTAAGATCGATACAGAACATGCCGGAATTGAGGACAAGAACCGCCTCTGATGATGCGTCGAAAAAGGCCTTGTAAGTATCCTGTCCCGAATCCGGCATATTTTATTCGCCCTTATTTATACTAAGGCTTCGTGGGAAAAGAATCAAGCCGATTTTGTTCAGGCGTTTCCTCCTCCGGAAACGAAACCCTTTGAAGCCGGACCGGTATCGGCCGGGGTACCGGCGATCCTGGCCAGAAATGAGGCCCCGAGCTTCTTGATATGGTCGCTGACATTGTCAAAATAATTGAAATGCTCCTGTTCTTCGCCAATAATTGTCTCGAAGAGTTTCATGGTGGCGCTGTCCCCGTTCTCCCTGCACACGAGCACAAACTGGTTATAAACATCCATCGTGTCGTCTTCAAGCTCAGCGTCAAAGGGAAAAATCGACTCGACTTTCTGGCCCTTCTCGACCTTGTCGGCCGGTTCGGTCACAGGCTCACCGCCGAGTTCCTTGATCCTTTCAGCGAACATCTCTGCATGGCGCATTTCGTCTATTGCGATCAATTTTACGTTCGCTGCCAGTTCGCCGTAATCGGCGTCATCCAGATTGTAATGCTGGTTCATGTACTGATGTATCGCCTGAAGCTCCATGGCGCGCGCCTTGTTCAGGACTTCGATTACCTTTTCTTTGCGATCTTCTCTGTTTTTATCCGACATGTTTTCTCTCCTGTTTGATAATAGACTTGCTGAATTTATGATCATTTCAGCTCTAATGGGCGAAGCTCGTCCAGACACAATCCAAACCTGTATGATTAATATTGATACTAACAATTACAGCAACTGTCAAGCAGACTTCATGCCGGGTTTATAATAATTCTGGAAAAGCGGGATTATTATTACTGCTCCTGATCGTCTGGGAGCTTGCTTTTAAGATCGCTTCTTCTGAGGGTAAAGCCGATTTTCAGGGCTTCAGGATAAAAAACGATTTTAAGGGGATGGGGGTCTGATGAATAGGTTTGAAGGACCCTGAGTATAAGCGTGATTCCCAGACCGGCACCTTCTGTGAGCTCGTCGTCCTCGTCGCCCAAAAAACTGTCCTTCTGGGAAGTATGAACACCGAGCTTTTTCATTATCTGCTGCTTTTCAATCGCGGTGATGTTCTGATTGTTGGTCACCCACATTTCTATCGAATCCATGGTCGACTGGAATGTTATGGTGATGAACCGGTCGTCTTTGCGTGCAAGCTCGAAAAGATTTGTGTTGCCGTTTTCGTCAATCTCGTCCCTGAACCGGCTGAGAAATTCATGGTAATTTTTTTCCGCAGTAATGCCGTCCGGGGCGGTGACGTGCTTTTCGAAAAGTATTTTGTAATTCGCCTTGCTGGCGTTTATGGCCAGTTCCTTGAGGCAGACGAACATGTCCGGGGTGAACGACTGAAGCTGCTGCCTGTTGAGCAGCATCCCGATTATTTTTCTGATAAGCTCGCCGGTCTTCGGTTGCAGATCGTAAAGTCGAAGCACCACCCTCCATTCGAGGTCGGCAATGCTCATTTTCTGGCAGACGGATGCGATCTCGCCGATTATCTCATCGACGTTGATCTCGCCCCTGAGGTCGATGATGCGTATTTTTTTCAGAAAATTAATTTCGTGCTCGTAAAACGGGTCCAGCAGAAACATTTTAAGCTCCGGATCGTAAATCCATTTATCCATTCGCAGCATGGAAATAAATTCGTCACGCCCCCATATAACCAGATCCCGGTTGTACAGACGTTCGCCTTCGTGCTGCAGCATGTATGAGAAAATACGGACCATGTCTTCGTCGCTGTTGAAATAACTCATGAAAGTCTGTGCGGCGTTCTGTCTGGGGACCGGTACGCTCGAGGCGAATCCCGATTCGCGGTGAAGGTTGAACTTCGGGTCGATTTTCGTGCCGAGATATTCTACCTGCTGAGTGGTCAGGGAATTAATGATCATCTTGCGGAAAAACCTTTTCATTTCGGCGTTCATCGGTCGGTGATTCCCCTTTCTAAAATCAGGTAAGATATTATTGTTTTAATTTCGGCATTTTGCACTATAAAGATTAAAATGTCACGCACATTTATTATGCAAAATAAAATCTGTTCCGTTTCATAGATTAGTTTCTTGACAGCCCTCATATAATTGTTGGATTGTTCGTAATTCTGTGAAAGAGAGGCAATCCCATGGATGAATATATCAGGTTCGCCAATGAAAACCCGATATGCTACCTCGCTACAATTGACGGAGACCAGCCGCGCGTCAGAGCTCTCGGGTTCTGGTTCGCCGATAAAACGGGATTTTATTTTCAGACCGGCACGGTTAAGCCATTTTATCATCAGCTCAAGAAAAATCCGAAGACCGAAGTGTGCTTCTATCGTCAGGAAGGTATGATCGGGAAAATGATGAGGCTCGAAGGGGAGGTCGAGTTTCTGGACGACCTAACGCTGAAAGAGAAGGTCCTCCGGGACAGGCCTTTTCTGAAAAAATTCGGTCTCGCCGCCGACAGCCCGGGACTGATCATATTCAGGATATCCCACGGGAAGGTGCATTTCTGGACGATGGAGAACAACCTGAGGCCGAAAAATATCGTCGAGTTCTAAGCTTCGAGGGCATGGAATCAGGCTGCGGCTGCCTCGGTCATTTCCCGTCCTCGTCGATCAACCGCTGAACCAGTTTTTCCTTTATCTCGGCGAGCCTGTTGACGGGAACATGCTGCGGCGAGCCGTACGTCGAGAATTCTTCTTTCAACGATTCGATGTCGTTGATAAAAAGGCTGTAGTAATACCAGTCGCTCATGAGTTCCGCTGCGAACAGAACCTCTTCGTCTGTAAGGCTGTCCCACGCCGCGCAAAAAAAATTTTTGCACGTTCCATTGAAGAACGAACTTATCGCATTTTCGCGAGCGGTGCAATCGTAAACCAGACAGCATATTATTCCCGGATCTTCACGGCTCATGCCGACGTTCGGACACTGGATTGCATCATCGAAAAGTTTTTTCCCGGAACAGTCCTCCGGGTGGCCGTGAATTGATATTGTCCGGTCGAGTCCTCGATCGATGAATATGGATTCAATCTCTTCGGGCGCCGCAGCATAGTTGTGGCTGCCGCAGCACAGGGCGCATGATGCGCCGTGGCCCGGCCTGCAGCGGTTTATCATTTTTTCGAGCGAAAACATCCTGATCCTTCCGGGACAGGATGAAACCGCCCGCAATATTTGTCCATATTAATCCGGTTCGAAATCCCGGTAATCCGCAATGGAAATAAAGCGAATCCCTGAACTCGACGCTTCGGATTTAAATAATGCCCAGCGGCGCAAGAACCGCGAGCAGCACTGCATCGGCCCCCCATATTATTCCAAGGAACAGCTTCTGGTTTCGCGGATTCATATCGGGAACGAAGTTGGACGCCAGGAAAAAAGGAATGTACGTCGTAATGAACACCGGGAGTGCTCCCCACCACGGGTAAACCCATATAAATGCCGGCGTCGAAGCCAGGAATATCTCGACGAGGCTGAACGCAAGTGCGGTCGTCACCGCGAAAATCAGGCGGTTGTCAAGGCCGAAAATTTTCATGTTCCTGTCTTTGGGCAGAAATTTATATGCTGCGATGCCCGCGACAGAGAACATCATGGAAAGCTCCCAGCACACGCCGATCAGTAAAATGAAAGAGGTGCTTTCAGCGGATACGGTCCACAGCGCGTACCCCGAAACGTGACATATGACCGCGTTGCCTATTTCATAGAGCCAGTGAACTCCGTAAAGAGCCAGTCCCGCGACAATGGCCTTGTAGTCCTTTTTGTCATAGAGAAAAGCATAGGTTATCACGGCAAAAGCGAGAAGCGGGATGAAGGTCCAGTCGAAGTTGTCGACGCTTCTTACTGCGAGCTTCGCGGCATCCGCATAGGGCGCTAATGAATAATCTCCGAACAACATGGGGTACCTCCTCTGGTTGATTGGACGATATTGACTGTTCAATCTTATTCAATACGGCATGTTTAAGCAATCAAAAAAAGAAACATTGAATCCGGCATTGAACCATCTGCCAAAAAAACCGATGAGCTTAAAAAATTCGGATAAATCAAATATGGCCGAATGTCAGTGTTCTCGTGCATTCGCAGAATGATCTTGCGTTTATCGTAGATAAATAATATGTTGATGTCCGTTTGTTTCCGGGATATAATAATCTGTCATCCGAAGTCTGTAAATGGAAGATAGATTATTATTTGATCGGCCGGCTATCCGGTGATCGCCGATGCCGGGTTATCAGCATAATGAAACTGCCGAAACTTACATTCAAGCCCGATCTCGAACGGGAATTCATCAAGGATTACAATATAAATTCGCTTTTGTTCATCCGCCTTGCCCTTATATTGACGATTGTTCTTTACGCGATTTTCGGCGTGCTTGACTTCTGGACCTTGCCTGCTACAAGGGAGAAAGCCTGGATCATCCGTTTCGGCGTCGTGCTGCCGTTTCTATCGGCGCTGATAGCGCTTTCGTACGTCAAAAAAGCGTGGAAATATATACAGTCGGGGCTCTTGCTCGGCGGGGTCATAACTGGTATCGGTATCGTCGCAATGATCGGGTTTGCCGAAGAATACGAACCCGGCTACTCATCGTATTATTCGGGGCTTATGATAGTCATAGCAGGGATTTTTACTATTCTCAGGCTTCGATTTTACTATGCTATCATCGCATCGTTGATTATCGTGGCGGCATACGAACTCGTCGCGCTTTTCCTGCAGGACATGACCGTTCATGGATTTGAAAGCCGCCGATTTCTCGTCTTCATAAACAACAACTTCTTTTTCCTCAGCGCGCTGGCTGTCGGCATATTCGCTTCGTTCACCCTTGAATATTACATACGCCAGGTCTTCCGGCAGCGCAAGATCATCGATCTCGACAATCACCGGATAACCGCACTGCTTGACGCCATCGGGAAGGAACTGGTCATCGCGCGGGCAATGCAGCGGAGTATTATGCCTGAAAAGCCGCCGCAGATCGAAGGCGCGGGGATAAACGTCATATATAAACCCATGGAGGAGCTCGGAGGAGATTATTATGATTTTATCGATCTTGGAGAAAAGCGTAAAGGAATCTTTATCAGCGATGCCACCGGGCATGGAATACCCGCAGCGCTGGTCACCTCGATGCTCAAGACACTGGTAAGTTCGGCCGGAGACGCGGCGCATGACCCGGGAATGCTTCTATCCTACATAAATCGCGGCATAAAAGACATAGCGACTACCGGGTTTATCACCGCCTGCTACGCGATTCTCGACACGTCCGCAATGGAGCTGGTCTATGCGCGTGCAGGACATCCGTTCCCGATAGTGTGCCGGCGCGGTGAGACCATCGTGCTTGCATCCAGGGGAAGCTTCATCGGCCCGATACAGGATATCCGTTTTGAAAGCAAAAGAATCGGCCTGCAGCCCGGGGACCGAATATTGCTTTTTACCGACGGCCTCACCGAGGCAAGCGACGAAAGCGGCCGCCTGTTCGAGAAGATATTATGCAAGGAAGTATTGCCGTCGCTGAGCCTGGAGGGCGGGCAGTTTCTCTCCCGGTTGTATCAAGATCTCATATCATTCAGGGGTTCTGAAAGCTTTGAGGATGACGTTTGCCTTATAGCCGTAGAAATTTTGTAATAATTCGTCACCGCTCGATCTTTTTGACCTTGCCGTTCCCGTAATCGCAGACCAGGATATCTCCATTTTTGTCAATCCCTATACCTCTCGGCTTGCTGAACTGTACCGATCCGGTTTCTCCGTCTGTGTCGCCTTCGATTCCGCTACCGGCGAAAGTAACGACATTGCCACCGGGCGTTATAATCTGCACCCGGTTGTTGTTTTCGTCGCAGATGAATATTGCGCCATTTGAGCCGATGGCGACTCCATGGGGCTTGTTGAATGTCGAATTGGTAATGGAATCAGTCACATTCCCTCCGTCAGATTCAGGGGTCAATTCAGTAACCTCCGCTTCTGTCGTGTTGCCCGAGGAAGGGATGTCGATCGTGACGATATTGTTGCTGTCGCTGCCCTGGTCTGTTGTGTATATGGTCACTGAATTGTCTTCGTTGGTGACAAGGCTGAGTCCATGAGGTTCGTCAATGTCTCCGCTCGAGCTCACATCGGTCAGACTTACAGGCGTTTCAGGCAGATGGGTGTCGGGGTCCAATGGAATTTTATATATGTCACCCGAGGACTGGTCTGCCACATAGAGGTTCCCGTCCGCGTCAAGGGCTATTCCGGTCGGATTTTCCAGAACGGCGCTGTCCACGAACGTGGATGATCCGGCATCTGCGGTGGACGGATCGGCAGTCAGGTCGACCTCGATTTTTATGATTGATCCATCGGTCGAATCAGGGTCATTGCTGCCTGTATCGGCGACATAGAGAATGTCTTTGAAATTTTCTGTTACTGCGGTTATGCCGTCAGGATGCGATGGAGAGTCGCCGTCAAGCGAGAGGGTTGTTACCGTGCCTTCTTGATTTATCTGTTTGATATCGCCGTTCAGAATATCGGTGATATAGATGTTGCCCGATCCGGCAACGGTGACGCCGTCGGGGTTACCACCGACTGTTGCTACTGTTGAAACGTAGCGACTTGTCCGGTCGCTTGAATCAGAACAAGATATAAATGTTATTACCAAAACCGGTATAATTGCCAGAATGTATTTCATGAACTTCTCCTTTTGTATCAAATTCATTTATTAGGATAATCAAATTCAATCAAAACGTAAATAGGACAATGAAGAACTTATTTGTAGGAATTTTTGAATTGAAACCAGGAACTGAAGATATCCCCGATTATAACAATAAACCAAATGATAATGGGAACTAGTAGAGAACAATCACGGATTGTCCAATTTTATGATCTGAATTCAGTAATTTAAATGGATAGCTTGATTGAATGGAAAAAGAAAACGATCAAGAAGACCGGAATGAATCCATTTTTTCCCAGAGAAGAGCCGCCGCACGTTTGACATTCTGCAGATTGTCGAGTGTCCGCTCCTCACTGAGAACTTCAATGTTATACTTAAATTAATGCTTCCAGGACAAGAATATTTGTTGACATAAATAATACCGATCGGTATTATTTATTCATGAATCCTGAAGAAATTACTAAAGCTGAAAAGACAAAAAAATACATCATACGAAAAACAGCCCCGATTTTCAACAAAAAGGGATACGCGGGCACTTCAATTTCTGATCTCACTGAAGCGACGGGCCTGACAAGGGGCAGCATCTACGGAAATTTCGAAAACAAGGATGAGGTAGCCCTATGCGCATTCAGGCATAACGCAGAGTCCATCATCAGGATCATCGATAATGAAATCACCCGGGCGACTGCATTCATTGACAAACTCCTGGTTTACCCGAGGCTTTACAGTAACATTGCAAGCCATATCATTTCCTTCGGAGGATGCCCGATACTCAATACGCTTGTCGAATCCGACGATACACACGCGGAGCTGCGAAAAGAGGCCCTGAAGATAATCACCATGTGGAAAAAGATGATAGTATCCCTGATCGGCCAGGGGAAAGAGGCCGGAGAGATAAGGGACGATGCAGACCCGGAAAAAACTGCCGAGTTCATGATCTCTATTGTCGAAGGATCGGTCGGCATGACAAAGGCCACCGGCCAGGTAAGCTTCGTGATGCACTCAATGGAATATCTTGAAAAAGCCATTCTTGAACTCAAGGCTTGAAAATTCATGAAAACAATTATCGGGAGGGAGCAGGGATATGGCAGATGAACTCTATCGGTCATTGCAGCAAAGGCTTGACATGTACTCGCTGGGCTTTCCGGAAACAGAATCCGGCATCGAAATCATGATACTCAAAAAACTGTTCAGCCATGAAGATGCGGAAATGTTTCTGAAGCTGTCCCCGAAAATTGAGGAGCCTGAATCGATAGCCGTCCGTATCGGGATGCAGGTGGATGAGGTCTCCCGCAGACTTGAGGACATGGCCGGGCGGGGGCTTCTTTTTCGTCTGAAGAAGGGTGAAAGCGCCAGATACGGGGCGATACCGTTCATGCACGGGCTCTATGAGTTTCATGTTAAAGAACTCGACAGGGAGCTTGCGACCATGGTTGAACAGTATTTCAGGGAGGGATTCAACAATGCCATTGCCGGAGTCAACGGGTTGTTCATCAGGACGGTGCCGGTAGGAAAATCCATAACCGTCACTCCGCAGGTGGCTCCATACGACGACGCGCGCGCCATTCTCGAGAAAAACGAAACGATCGTGGTCACTGACTGCATCTGCAGGAAAACGAAAAAAACTCAGGATATGGGATGCGGCAAACCGATGGAGGCATGTTTCATGTTCGGTTCGATGGCAAAATATTACCTTGATAACGGGCTGGGCAGGCAGGTGGATTTCATTGAAGCTGTATCGATCCTGGAAAAAGCCCAGGAGGCGGGACTCGTGACGCAGCCCGGCACTGCCCTGAACCCTGCGGGCATGTGCAACTGCTGCGGGGACTGCTGCGGGGTTCTGGGAGCGATAAAGAAATTTCCGAAACCGGCGGATATGGTCTTCTCCAATTATCAGGCTGCGATCAAGGCGGAAAACTGCACAGGCTGCGAAGCGTGCCTCGAACGCTGCCAGATGGAGGCGATTTCGATGTCCCCGGATTGTACTGCCAGCGTCAATCTCGATCGGTGCATCGGCTGCGGCCTGTGCGTCACGGCTTGCCCGGCGGATGCGGTCGTTCTTGCCGCGAAACCTGCGTCGCAGAGAAAAGTGCCTCCCGCGACGAGCGGCGAGCAGATGATGATGATCGCGAAAAACAGGGGCGTTATTTAAAATTTCAGGCTTATCCGACAGACAATAACGGCGGCAACAGAGGAGAGTAACATGGGAGAGTGGAAAAAAACCGGCTGCGTGCTCTGCGCGCAGAATTGCGGTCTCGAAGTTGAAATCGAAAACAACCGGATTGTCAGGGTCAAGGGAGACAGGGACAATCCGAGAAGCAGGGGGTACGTGTGCCGCAAGGGAGTCAATATCTCCTATCATCAGCACCATTCCGACCGGCTCACCCATCCGCTCAGGCGCACCGGATCGGGATTCGAAAAGATCTCATGGGACCAGGCCATAGGGGAGATAGCATCGAAGCTCAAACAGATCGTCGGCGAGCACGGCCCCCGATCGTACGCGTACATGGGCGGCGGAGGGCAGGGCTGCCATTTCGAAGCCGCGGCCGGGGTCACCCTGATGCGCGCTATCGGCTCCCGGTATCACTACAATGCCATCGCCCAGGAGCTCACCGGCCAGTTCTGGGCCCACGGCAGGGCGACCGGGAAGCAGTACAAATTTTCGATCCCGGATGAAGCGAATTCCGAAATGCTCATAGGAATCGGATGGAACGGGATGATGAGCCACCAGATGCCGCGCGCTCCGCTCGTGCTCCGGGAATTTTCGAAAGATCCACAAAAGCTCCTCGTGATCATCGATCCCCGCAGGACCGAAACTGCCGAGATCGCGGACATTCATCTCGCCGTAAGGCCCGGAGCCGATGCGCTGCTTTTCAAGGCGATGATCGCAATCGTCATCAGCGAGGGGTTGACCGATGATGATTACATCAGGAATCACGTAAACGGTTTCAACGAGATAAAAAAATGGTTCGAAGGATTCGATGCGCGGGAAGCCATCGCAACCTGCGAGCTCGATTACGAGCAGGTCCGGGAGCTATGCCGGCAGATGCGCGCAAGAAAGACATCGATACATCCGGATCTCGGCGTTTACATGAACCGTCACAGCACCCTGACTTGCTACCTTATAATCATACTTTCCGCGATCACCGGAAATTTATGCCTGCCCGGGTGCAACGTGATTCCCGGTACGCTCATGCCCATTGTCGGCCACTCGGACGAGCGCGAAGAAAAAACATGGCGCACGGTGGAAACCGGGTTCCCGGCGCTGTGCGGATTGTTCCCGCCGAACGTCATGCCCGAAGAAATAATGAGCAGCAAGCCGGATAGACTGAGGGCCGTCATGTGCTGCCAGGCGAACCCCCTTCGATCGTTTGCCGACACTACAGCCTACGAACAGGCTTTTTCGAATCTGGATCTTCTCGTGGTGTGCGATGTGGCCATGACAGAAACCGCCGCCATGGCGCATTATGTGCTGCCTGCCAGGACCGGATATGAATCCTGGGACGGCACGTTCTTTCCCTGGACCTGGCCGGAGATATACTTCCAGATGAGAAGGCCTGTCGTCGAGCCTGAAGGCGAGCCTCTTGAGCTCGGGGAAATCCATATGCGAATCGCCGACAGTATGGGCTTCATTCCGGAAATCCCCCAGAGCCTGTACGCTGCCGCGAAGGAAAACAGGCTTAAATTCGGCATGGAGCTCATCAATTACGTCAAGGACAATCCGTCGGCTATGAAAGTCATGCCGTTCATCGTCATGAAAACCCTCGGCGGGGAGATGGGATCGGGCAACCTCGCAAATCTCTGGGCCATGCTCATGAACGCTCCCGGAGGTTTCAAAAAATCCGCGGTCAGGGCGGGATTCCCAAAGGGGCCCCTTATCGGCGAGGAGATTTTCAAGGCGATCATCGACCATCCAGAGGGTCTCTGGATAGGGAAATCGGACCCCGATGACAACTTTTCGGATTTAAGCACCGAGGACAAAAAAATAAATGTTCTGATTCCCGAGATGGAGGAATGGCTTGCCGAGATCGAACCGGGCAGGGAAAAGGCCGCTCTGGCCCAGGACAAGAAATATCCGTTCATACTGTCGTCAGGGCGTCACATGAACTTCAACGCGAATACGATTATGCGCGATCCTGCATGGAACGAGGGCAAGAGGGCGTGCACCTGCATCATCAGCCAGGAAGATGCAGACAATCTCGGATTGAAAGACGGAGACATGATAAGGGTGACGACCGAAGCCGGCTCAGTCGAGGTCGAGGCCGAAATCACCGCGCGCACGCGCAGCGGCTATGTGATGATCCCTCATGGATTCGGCCTGGTGCACAAGGGGCAAACCTATGGCGTAAACGCCAACAGGCTCGCCAAGAACACGCACCGGGACCGGTTCGCGGGCACTCCGTTTCACCGGCATATTCCCTGCTGGATTGAAAAGATATGATTTTATCCGCGAAGGCGATCGGGAAATTCCTCCATTCGAGGATAAGGTTCGATCGCAATGAATTTTCCGGCGCTTTCGGCGATATCGGAACCGTGCTTCCGCTGGTTGTCGGTATCATCATGGTGACGGGGATTGACGGCTCACGGGTTTTTATCATGTTCGGAGCGATGCAGATGACGACCGCCGTGGCATACGGTATCCCGATCCCGGTGCAGCCTTTGAAGGTCGCCGCGATGATCGTCATAACGCAGAAAATCAGCGGGAACCTGTTGTTCGGCGGCGGCCTGGCGATCGGAATCACGATGCTCGTTCTTTCAATCACAGGTTTTATCGATTTCCTCGGCAAGGCAATCCCGAAATCAACCATAAGAGGGATACAGCTCGGACTGGGCCTACAGCTGATGATCCTCGCAGTGACCAGGTATGTACCGTCGGGGGACCTTCACGGCGAGTTGCTCGCAGCCCTTGCTTTTATCCTGATGGTATCGCTGCTCGGGAACAGGATAATACCGCCGGCTTTCGCTTTGATCATCCTGGGCGCCGTATATTACGTTTTATTCGGCGGCGGTAAAATTATTCCTGAATCTATCGGAGGCCCCGTCAGCGGGCATTCCATGCCGACCATTGACGATATCGCTACCGGCTTTTTGCTTTTTGCAATACCTCAGATCCCCCTGTCTTTGGGGAACTCGATATATGCGACGAGCCAGCTCTCCCATGATTACTTCAGTGAGACAAAAATCACTCCCGGGAAGATTTCTCTTACCTATGCGTTCATGAATATTGTCTGCCCTCTTTTTGGAGGAATTCCCGTGTGTCACGGATCCGGCGGGATGGCCGGGCATCATCTTTTCGGCGCCAGGACAGGCGGATCGGTTTTTATTTGCGGCACTATTTTCGTATTGTTCGGAATTGTTTTTTCTAATGATTTCAGCATTATTCTGCACATCTTCCCGAGACCAGTCCTGGGAATAATTCTTCTTTTCGAGGGGATGAACCTCGCATGCCTCGTCAGGGATATGAGCACGGACGTCGGCGACATGATACTCGCGCTAATTGTAGGGGCGTTCACCCTTTCCCTTCCGTACGGTTATCTCGCCGGGATGTCTTTCGGTCTGTTTACCCATCATGTAATATATTCAAAGCATATCAGGATATTTCGCAAAGCCAGCGGGGCATGATCAAATCCACCCCAGCGGTATGAACACCGCGACCGCGATCAGCGCGGCGATGGCCATCGCGCCGACCAGCTTGATCTGCTGTTTCCTCTCAGGCAGATCGTACACCCAGATCGCTATTCCGGTGAACGGCATGTAGGCCGATATCATGATCAGGACCGGGAAGCGGGCGCTCCACCACGGATAATTCCATATGAGCGCGTTGAAAGAGTTCAGTATCAGCTCGACGATGAATCCGAGCATGGCCCAGGCGAACGCAATGGCGATCCGGTTGTTTATTTTCCCGAAAAACAGCATGTTCTTGTCTTTCGGCAGGTTCTTGGTGACGCACAGGCCGAAGAACAGGAAGCAGAACATGATCTCGATGTTCCAACCGATCATCGTCTGGTAGGATGATGTGTATCCGCACATCCAGTAGGCCGAATACTGCCCGGTCGCGGTGAATATGAGCCCGTTCCATATTTCGTTGAACGCGTCCATGAGAAAAAACGCGAGGCCTGCGAGAACGCCCGACCAGTTTTTCCTGTCCATTTCAAGCGAGTAGGCGAACGAAACCGCTCCGAAAAGCGCGATCGTGCTCCAGTCGAAATTCGATGAATTCCTGAGGTTGGCGAGGTTCTCGATCGAGCCCTGCGCCTGCCCGGAAATATCTGCGACAAAAGGTGCGATCCATTCGATCACATAGGCTATCGCGCATATGATGAAGTAAATTTTGAATTGCCTGGTTCTCGTGTCCGCTTTACCGGTTTTCATAACCGCCTCCTCGTTGAATCATTGCAAAGCAATCGGCGAGTGAATGCTCGCTTCATTATAGCGTTTTATATTTCATTGTCAACGACTAATGATTCGATTGCGTGAATAAAAAATACCCTTATTATCAGAGCATGAGACGGCTGTGTCCGTGGTAGTAATCGTCTCGGAGAGCCTGGATTTCGGGGCTCGAAACGTATTCCTCGAAAGTCATCTTGCGGTCGATCACTCCATTCGGCGTAATCTCGATTATGCGGTTAGCGATGGTATTGACGAATTCCTGATCATGAGAGGAGAAGAGTATGACGCCGGGGAACTTGATCAGGCCGTTGTTGAGCGAGGTTATCGCTTCGAGGTCCAGGTGGTCGGTCGGCTCATCGAAGATGAGCGCGTTGGAGCCGGAGAGCATCATGCGGGCTATCATGCATCGGACCTTTTCTCCTCCAGAGAGGACCCTGACGCTTTTCAGCGACTCCTCGCCGGTGAAAAGCATACGGCCGAGGAACCCGCGCGCGTAGGTCTCGTCGTTGTTTGTCGTGAACTGCCTGATCCACTGTAAAATACTCATATCGGATTCGAAGAATCGGCCGTTCTCGCGGGGGAAGTACGATAGAGTGATGGTCTCCCCCCAGCGGTAAGCGCCTGAACCAGGCCTGAGCTCTCCGGCCAAAACATCGAATAGGGCCGTCTTGACCGCGTGGTTTTGTGAAAGAACAACGATCTTGTCGTCCCTGCCGAGAAGAAGGTTGAAATTCTGCAGGGCGCTGGCTCCCTCAATTGTCAACCCTTCGATTTCAAGGATGGTTCTGCCGCATTCGCGGTCAGGCTTGAATTCTATGAAGGGATATTTCCTCGAAGAAACCTTGATGTCCTCGAGTGTGAGCTTTTCAAGCAGTTTTTTGCGGGAAGTCGCCTGCCGGGCCTTGGAGGCGTTGGAGCTGAAGCGCTCGATGAACTGCTGGAGGTCTTTTCTCTTTTCCTCGATTTTCCGGTTCTCCTCCCTTTTCTGCCTGATCGCGAGCTCGCTTGCCTGCTGCCAGAACGAGTAGTTGCCGACGAAAATCTCTATTTTCCCATAGTCGATGTCGGCTATGTGTGTGCATACTCTGTTTAGGAAATGCCGGTCGTGGCTGACCACGACAAGCGTGTTGTTGAACCCGTAGAGAAATTCCTCGAGCCATGCGACTGACTCGAGGTCCAGATTGTTCGTGGGCTCGTCGAGCAGAAGGATGTCGGGATTGCCGAAAAGAGCCTGCGCCAGCAGAACCTTGACCCTCTCGCCGCCTTCGAGCTCCTTCATGAATTTCGAATGGAGGGATTCACCGATACCCAAACCGCTCAGGAGCACCGCCGCCTCGGTTTCGGCATCGTATCCGTTCATCTCGCCGAGCTTCTCTTCGAGCTCCGAAGCGCGAACGCCGTCCTCATCCGAAAAATCATCCTTTGAATATATCAGGTTTCTCTCCTGGAGCACGTCGTACAACTCGCGATGCCCCATGATCACGGTGTCGATGACGGTGAATTCATTGAAGGCCGACTGGTCCTGGCGAAGCATCGCGATGCGCTCACCGGTCCCGGTTATCACTTCTCCCTCGTTGGGCTCGATCTCCCCGGCCAGAACTTTCAGGAATGTAGACTTGCCGGAACCGTTGGCGCCGATGAGGCCGTAGCAGTTGCCCGGATTGAACTTGATGTTGGCGTCCTTGAAGAGGACCCTCTTACCGAAACTCAGGGTGATGCCGTTCGCGTGAAGCATTGCGTATTTCCAGAATAAAAAAATTTGATTGCAGTGAGGACAAAAATATTCATATACGCGGCCTGTCAAGATTATTTAACTTATCGAGTCATTAAAACATGAAGAAAACCATCAAGGCGATTCACGGTAAACTACTAATTGACAAAACAAAGTCCCGGCTTTATGAATGATAAAATGTCATTCCGTAATAACAGCAATCTGATACACAAGTGGAGAAAAAATAACCGATATGAAAAATTTTAAAGATAAAGTAGTAGTAATAACCGGAGCGGCATCCGGGATCGGTCAGGCGCTGGTGCTTAAATTCGCGGGGGCAGGGGCGCGCCTCGCCCTTGCCGATATCGATATCGAGGGCCTTAAAACAACTCTGAGCATGGCCAGAGAAATCAATCCCGGGCTGCAGTCGCTGATCTGCCGGTTGAATGTCGCGCAGGCCGGCGATTTCGCTAAATTCGCTGAAACGGTCTCCGGCAGGTTCGGAGGGGCGGACGTTCTGATCAACAATGCGGGGGTCAGTCATTTCGGAAGTTTCGTTCAGACGGGCCTTGAGGATATAGAGTGGATTTTCGGCGTCAACTACTGGGGAGTCGTGAACGGATGCAGATCCTTTCTTCCCCTTCTTCTTCAGCAGAAAGAGGCCGCCCTGGTCAACATATCGAGCGCATTTGGATTGATCGGGATGCGAACACAGTCTGCGTACTGCGCGACAAAATTTGCGGTGCGGGGTATGACTGAATCCCTCCGCCAGGAACTTGCCGGCGGCCCCGTCTCGGTAATCTGCGTTCACCCGGGAGGTATCAGAACAAATATCGCGCGCAATGCCCGCCTTGTCGGGGCACGGGACGGGGAGTCAGAAAGGAAGCGTGACCGTTATATCGCCTACTTCGAAAGAATAGCAAGGACAAGCGCAGCTGATGCGGCCGATCACATCCTGAATGGAATAATTAAAAACCGGCCGCGCATCCTGATCGGGAGAGACGCCAAAATAGCATCTCTGGCGCAGCGATTATTCCCCGCATCATATGAAAAGATATTGGGCAGGCTGATGTAAACCGGTTTTTTCGTTACCGTTTTCTAATTTTAAAAAATATTTAAAAATAGTATTGACAGACTTCTCCATATTTTTTATATGACTGCACATTCAAAAAAAGACGTTACGCGAGCTTTTTTGGGGAGATATCCGATCCGTTCGGTATCTCCTTTTTCGATTAATGGGATGCCTGGGCAATGCTCCACGCCTGGAATAGAACTGATGCCAGAATCCCCCGTTAATCGCCGCATCGCCGGCCTGCGTTTTCTTTTAACCATTCTTCCAACATATTATAAAGGCTGATCAGGCTGCCTAATTCTTGACAAGATTCATTCCCTGTGATCAAATGAGCCCTGCCTTAAGGCATATGCGATATAATCATTCTGGCAGGAAAAGGCATGAGGACCATAATTCTCGGAGCAGGCGTCGTCGGCATGCAGATCGCCGATCAGTTGATATCCGAGGGGAAGGATGTCGTAATCATCGAAAAAGATCCCGAAAGAGCCAAATATGTCATGGGCAGGCTCGACTGCATCGTGCTTAACGAAGAAGGCACGAACATATCGACATTCAGGCGTGCGGGAATGGACGATGCTTCGATATTCATCAGCGTGACCAACTCCGACGAGGTAAACATGATCGCCTGCGGGATCGTGGCGAGCGAATTCAACGTTCCGGTAAAAATCGCCCGGGTGAGAAACCTCGGATACTCCGATACCAAAATAACCGGCAAAGCCTTCCTCGGCATAGATTATATGGTCAACTCCGAAGTCGAAACGGCCAGGCAGATCGCCAACACCATCGCGCTGGGGGCGGACAGCGACGTAATGCTTTTCGAGAATACCGATCTGCAGTTGAGGAACATCGTCGTCAGTGATACTTCTTTTTTCGCCAACAAGACCGTAAAGGACATCAGGCAGAAGATAAAGGAGCCTTTTCTGTTCGCTGCAGTTGTGCGGGGGAAAAATTTCATCACTCCCACCGGCGACACGGTGGTTGAAGAAAACGACAATATTTATCTTCTCGCCACCCGAAAGGACTTTACGCGCATTTTTATACAGGCGGGAAAGAAGCAGGAGACGATAGACCGGATACTGATCGTAGGCGGCGGACGGATCGGATCGCTTGCCTGCCAGTACCTGATCAGGACCGGGAGAAAAATAACCATCATCGAGTCTAATTACGAGCGATGCAAGGTTCTTTCGGACACGTTCAAGGACGCGCTCGTGCTCAACGCCGACATCTCGGACGAAAGCATATTTGAAGAGGAGTCCCTCGGCAGGCACGACCTGATCGTGACGGTCACCGACAATCAGGAACTGAACATGCTCGCGAGCCTTTACGCGAAGATACTGGGAATCAGGCGGTCAATAGCGCTGGTGACCAATTCAGGATACCTGTCGATCGCATCGCGTCTCGACATAGATGTGACGATCAGCCCAAAGAACAGCACGGTCGACGCTATCATGAAATTCATCAGAAGGGGCAAGATCAGAAGCCTGCACTCGATCTTTGACGGCAAAGCCGAGGTCATCGAATTCCTTGCGGACGAGAAAAGCGGGCTTGTCGGGAAGCTTCTAAAAAATCTGGAATTTCCGCGAAATTCACTGATTCTGTCCGTCGTCCGCAACGAAAAGAACATCCTGCCTCACGGGAACCTTTCGATCGAGCCCGGAGACATGGTGATCACCATTGCGGAAAAATCGTCAATTGCTGAAATAGAAAGATTTATACAGGCATGAGGAAAGCAGCGGAATGAATCCACTGATACTCGCAAAAATCATCTCGATTTTGCTGGTCATGCTCTCGGCATTTATGGCCGTGCCGTTCCTGATCGCACTCTATCTGCATGAAACCGGATCATTGATCGCCTTTGCCGAAACCATAGCCGGCACGGTCATTCTCTCTTCAGCCATAATCGTCGCTTTGAGAAAGCGTCGATCCGAAGCGATATCGGTCCGGGACGGGTTTTTAATGGTCAGTCTCAGCTGGGTTCTCGCCTCCGTAATGGGAGCGATGCCGTTCTATATCTCTGGCTGTATCCCGTCTTTCACCGACGCTTTTTTCGAAACAATGTCGGGGTTCACCACTACAGGTGCGTCGATTTTGACCGATGTCGAGTCACTTCCAATGTCCATGCTTTTCTGGCGCTCTCTGACCCACTGGCTCGGAGGAATGGGGATCGTCGTTCTCACGGTCGCCATACTGCCCCTGATGGGAATCGGAGGGCTCCAGCTGATACAGGCCGAATCTCCAGGCCCGACCGTTGACCGAATCACTCCGCGAATAGCAGAAACCGCGAAGATTCTGTGGCTCATCTATATTCTTTTTACGGCCTTGCAGACGCTTTTACTCGTCATTGGCGGGATGAACCTGTTCGATTCGCTGACTCACTCTTTCGGGACCATGGCGACCGGCGGATTTTCGACGAAAAATTCGAGCGCCGGACATTTCGATTCGCCTTATATCGAGGGTGTCATCACGGTATTCATGCTGCTCGCCGGCGTCAATTTCACTCTCCATTATCGAATGCTGACGGGAAGATTTAAAAAACTGTATCGAGACACCGAACTGAAATCCTATCTATTCATTTTTTTCGCCTCAACCGCTGTCGTAGCCTATTTTCTTTACGGCAACACCTACAATACAATAGGCCAATGCCTTCGGTATGCATCATTCCAGACTGCAAGCATCATGACCACGACAGGGTTCGCGACCGCCGATTTCGAGCTCTGGCACCATGGAGGGCAGATCGTGCTCTTCATGCTCATGTTCATCGGCGGGTGCTCGGGATCCACCGGCGGCGGGATCAAGGTCATCAGGCTCGTTGTGCTGCTCAAACAATCGATAAACGAAATAAAGCTGCTTCTGCATCCGCGGGGAATATTCACGTTGAGAATCAGCGGCAACATGGTTAAAAAGAACATCGTGTATTCGATTTCCGGATTCTTCTTCCTTTATGCAGCGGTATTGCTGTTCATCACCTTTGTCGTCGCTTCGGCAGGACATGACATTACGACTTCATTCACGGCCGCCCTCACGACTCTCGGAAATATCGGTCCGGGTTTCGGTAAAGTCGGCCCGGCCGAAAATTTTTTCTTTTTCGAACCATACGTCAAGTGGGCCCTTTCTTTTTCCATGCTTGTCGGACGGCTTGAGATTTATACCGTGCTCGTGCTTTTTTCCCCGCGATTCTGGCGGGTGTAGGCGTTTCGATCGATAATTTCCCTGAACGTCGCCGTTGATTCAGGGATCGCGACAATCCATTGAACAGCAGACTGTTCTTTTTGCTGGTCAGGTTCCCGGCCCCTAACTTAATACAAGGAGATGCACATGGGATTGTTCACACCGAATATTCGCAGCCTCGACAAGGCTGACAACATCAAGGAACTGGTGAAATGCCTCGATCACAGGGTGCCCCACGTCCGATACGGGGCGTTTGTCGCTCTTGCCGGCAGGAATTACCTGAGCAGCGTGATCCTGAACAGGCTAAAAAAAATGACCGGCGATCCCGATCCATGGATCAGAAGCATCGCGATCCTCAAATTCGCCGAGATGGGAGACCCGTCGGTTTCCGATAATCTCATGGAAATCATGCTCGAAGGATCTGCCGACGCCAGGATCGTGCTTCTTAAAATAATCGCCGATCGCGGCGCAAGCCAGGACCATAGCATAGCCCAGATCATCATGAACGGTTTGTCCGATAAAAAGGAGATAGTCAGGAAACAGGCGATAATCGCCGCGGCCGCAACCGGGAACAGGCACCTGGTTCCTCATCTTGCCAGGCGGCTCAGAGAGGAGCACCACGATCTGCGGATACAGACCGCGAACTCTCTTTTCGAAATCGGAGGAGGTGAAAGCGCCGATTATCTCATCGGCCTGCTCGCCGACAGGAACGGGGATGTCCGGGATGCAGCGCGGTCTCATCTTGAGCACATTGAATATGACTACGTGAAAAAAGCTCTCCACGACCAGTTGTTCACGAGTCTTATCGCCGGGATGAACGGCACCGAACCGGTGAGAAGGGCGACAGTTGAAAAAATCGGCAGCGAGGCGATCAGGGAAGGCCTGCCGCTGCTGCATAAAGCCTGCAGGGACAAGTACAAGGGGGTGCGCCTCGAG
Organism: Spirochaetota bacterium; assembly: GCA_022709405.1. GTDB lineage: Bacteria > Spirochaetota > UBA4802 > UBA4802 > UBA5550 > JAKLIV01. The sequence goes on along the minus strand of JAKLIV010000021.1, from coordinate 1,539 downwards.
GCCCTCAGGTCAATTATGGTGTTCAGGAGCCCGTCGTCGGTCATGTACGTCGCCGAGCTCATGCGCGACCGGTTCCGTGATGTCAGGCTCGAGGCTGTCAAGACGCTTGAAAAGATAGGCGGCCCTTCAGCGCTGGAGGCCCTCCAGAAAGGAGTGGATGACCACGACCGATACGTCAGGGAAACTGCATACCGGGCAATGGCGCGGATCAAACAGAACCTTTAGCCCGGCCCGGAACCGACAGGAAGCCCGATAACTGTCAATCTACCTGTCTTATCATGTCGCTCATCTGCGATGATTTTTCCTTTACCAGCGCGGTTAGTTCGAGAATCCTGTTGTTGGCGCTTGATATTTCCCTGGCCATTTCAGCCAGCCTTCCTATTGTAACGATCGCGCCGCCGATGGTATTGCTCTGCTTGTCCGTGGCGCTTTCGATCTCCCTCGAAAGATCGTCCATGACCCCGGCCTGAACTACGATGCTGTTTATCGCGCTGTCCTGGCCCATCACGAGCTCCTTCACCTCGCGCGCCCTCGTGGTTATCGTGTTCATGATCCCGAAAGTAAACTCCAGTTGTCCTTTCGTCCTGCTCATCAGGGTCGTGCCTTCGGATATATCCTTGATAATGGAAGTGACACGCGATGATATCTGCTTCGAGTTGTCCGAAGTGGCGAGCGCCAGCTTGCCGATCTCGTCGGCAACCACCGCGAAGCCCCTCCCGTGCTCCCCGGCCCGCGCCGCTTCTATGGCTGCGTTCAGCGAGAGCAGGTTGATGCGGTCTGTTATATCGTCGATGATGTTCATGAACTCGTCGATGGACTTGCCGCCGCTGTTGATGAGGTCCATCTTGCCGAGAAGCCCGCGCAATGCGGTCTCCGTTTCGCTGTTGGATTGCGTAATCTGGTTGATGCTGTCAGTTACGGATTCAGTAGCCCTGGTGATCGAATCCTGGGATTTCTGGAGCCCGTCCGAAAGCTTCCGTGTCCTCGCACCCTCGTCGCGCTGGTTTATTATCGAATTGTGGAGCCTGTCGTATTCGACCTTCAGGATATCGAAGTCCCTGCGCATGGCGCTGCTCGTGCTTTCCTGCTCGCTCGACATACTGGAAAACTTGTCGCTGATGGCGCTCAAATCGCCGCTCACCGACATCATGTTGTCGGACATGTCCCTTACCGTGGCCACGACCTCCTCGAGATACTGCGCCCGCTGCCTGGCGACGTTTTCGCTTTTCGAAAGGTTTATATTGAGGCTGGTGACCTCCCTGCGCATCGTGTTGATGTTGTCGGCAAGCGCGCCCGACAGAAGCACCGCTGTCATCGAAGAGCCGATCTGGATGCTCCAGTTGGTCAGAAAACTCGAGGGCAGCGCGCCGAATGTCTTGAGCGCGTACAGGATTATGCCCACCATCATGAATATCCAGCTCATCAGGAAAAACCTCGCGTCCCGCGATCCCCGAATCACAAGGACGGCCGAGAGAGTCAGCATGGCGGTGCAGCCGATCAGCGCTATCGCCGTGGCCCCTTTTATGCCGATTTTGTACG
>JAKLIV010000209.1 GCA_022709405.1 Spirochaetota bacterium | reverse complement strand
CTCGACGGCAGGACGACCTCTTTTCTCGATAAGAACCCGGGCGAGGGGAGGCATTATTACGCGGTGCTGGTCAAGTTCAAGAACGGCGCAGTGGATACCCGGCTCAATGCGGGATACAATTATACCACAGAGCCGGTCGATTTCGGCGGGAGCGAAAAATTCGAGGTTTTCTCGATCGGTGCGGCGCGCGAAAACGGCAGGATTAAAATATCGTGGAGGCACAGGGGCGGGCGGTCCGGAAAAAAATTCATCCTTTACCGCTGCTCCAATCCGCCTTCATCCCCGGCCGGCATATCGGCCGGCTGGATACTCGCAGAAGTCGATGCGACATCGAACTCCTATCAGGATGAAAATCCGCCGAAAGGCAGGTTCTATTACGGGCTTGCGCCCTCGGCGGCGGATGAGCGGAGGACATACCAGATTATAAGCGGCTCAAACATCACTGCAACACCGGTCGATGTCGCCGGTCCTCCCGAAAAAACGGTCGTGCGGAGAGGACCCGCTCTGCCGGAAATGCGGGTAGTGACCGACAGGGTGGATGACGTCTTGCACAGGACTTTCTTCAGGGGAAAATATCATCTGGCGATAAAAGAATTGCAGGATATTGTAAAAGTCACCGATAATAATGCTGAAGCGGCAAAGGCAAGGCTGTTCATCGGCAGATCATACATCGAGCTCAATGAATTCAGCCGGGCTCTGATTTATCTTTCGCTTGACGATGTTAGAAGCATTTTTCCCGAGGAATCGACGTTCTGGAGGGAATTCGCCATGATGCGGGTCAGATAGAGCACAGGGTTCAGGAGTGATTATAAATGGAAAGAAACGGTGCAACCAGGCTATTTTTAACGATTGCGGGATCGGTGGTCATTGCGGCCGGAATCGGGCTGCTGATCGTCTATCTGCACAAAGTCCAGCCCGAGAAAGAGGCCAGGGAGTTACTGGTCGAAGGCAAACTCGCCTATGAAAGGGAAGACAAGGATTCCATCAACAACTCCATCAACCTGTTTTCGAAAATCATCGCGCGCTATCCGGATACCAAATCAGCCGATGAAGCGATCTATCTTATCGGCCAGGGATATGAGAAGCTCGGTCTGAACCGGCTTGCCTACCTGAAGTATGTGTATATCCTTAAAAACACGAAAAACCTCAGCCAGGACCTGGCGAACGACATCCGCGTGCGCCTTTCAAGGCTTAAAATCATGCGCGAGCATACCGAGGAAGGGATCGACCAGCTGCTGGGACTCGTCAACTATTCGAGCAACAACGATTTCAGGAGCAGAATCTACACCGAGCTCGGGCATGCATACCTTAAAGAAGGCGACTACAAAAAGGCCAGGAGGATGTTTGACATCGCGCTTTCTGAAAATGGCGGAAACGAGGAGGCGATCCTCGGCAAGGCGCGTTCGTTCATCCACCTAGGAGACGACAACAAGGCCTATGACCTTTACGAATATTTTCTCAAATACTACGGGAATTTCAGCCAGTACGCGGCCGATGTGCGAAAAAGCTTCGCCCGCAACCTGTACGACAGCGGCATGAGGAGCTACAGGCGGGGTTCATATTACCCGGCGATCGAGTACTTTAAAAGATATCTCTCGAACTTTCCGGGAGATAGAAAAGTCGAAAACTCGCTGTACTGGATAGGGGAATCGTATTTCGGCCTGAAAAAATACACTTCGGCTGCAACTTACTTCGGGCGCGTACTGGGGAATACCATTTACACCAAGGACGAGGATGCCCTGATAAAGCGGGGATATTCATATTTCATGGAGAAAAAATTCGATCTGGCCGCCCGCGAGTTCCAGACATATATTGAAAAATTTCCCGGCGGGAAAAACATAGAAACCGCCCGAAAATGGAAGGAAATGAGCACCAAGGAGATCATGTACCGCATCGAGAAAGACCGCCTGCCTGATGATGATGGATCGGAAATCGAGCAGAAAGACGGAACCGGGACAAGCTCTCTTGACGAAAAGGAAACCGGAAGGGAGAGAGAGTACGGGGTCTCCGGCGGATATAACGGCCCAGATTACGAGCTTGAGAATATTGCTGAACTATAGAATGTTTGATAAATAAATCGAAAGAGGCTATCCCGAAAGGATAGCCTCTTTTGTGCTTAAGATCATTGGCATTATTTATGGCCTTTCAATAACGGTTACCCAGAAATTGAGCTGCTTTTTGTCGCGCCACACGGTAATTTTGATGGTTTTACCGATTTCAGAATTGCTGACGATATCGAGAAGGTCCTTGTAGTCGGTTATCTGCTCATCGTTCAGTTTTACGATAACGTCGCCTTCCTTGAGCCCGCCCTTTTCGGCCGGCCCGCTGTTTTCAACACCTCCGACAAGGGCCCCGCCGGGTTTCTCAAGGCCAAGCTCTTTCGAGTATTCCTCGGTCAGGGGGGATATCTGCACGCCGATATATCCCCGCTTGACCTTGCCGTGATCTTTAAGCTGCACCAGTACCTTTTTCGCTGTGTTGACCGGAATGGCGAACCCGATGCCAAGGCTTCCGCCGGAGTTGGAATAGATCATCCGGTTGACTCCAATTACCTCGCCGTCGAGGTTGATGAGCGGGCCGCCTGAATTACCGGGATTGATCGACGCATCGGTCTGTATATGGGACAGCCCGATGCTGTCGATTTCTTTGCGGCCGGTCGCGCTGATTATGCCGGTAGTGATCGTTTTGTCCAGGCCGAACGGGTTTCCTATCGCGACAGAGATGTCGCCCACCTTTACCCTGTCGGAATCTCCGAGAAATACCGGCTTGAAGCTGGTGTCTCCCTTGATTTTCAGCAGGGCGATATCGGTCAGCGCGTCCGATCCGATTATCTCCGCCTTGTATTCCTTGTCATTGACCATCACCGTTACCGAGTCCATCTGGTCGACGACATGGTGGTTGGTGCATATGTACCCGTCTTTCGAGAGTATGAACCCGGTCCCGAGACCTTTCTGCTTTTGTTTCTGCTCCTTCTTCTGCCCTTGAGGGCCTCTCGGGCCGAAAAAATCCCTGAAGAACGGGTCGTTGAAAAACGGGTGGTTGAACCTGTTGACGACCGTTTTTTCGGTGCTGATGAATACCACCGAATCCTTATAAGCTTCATAGATTTCCTGGTAGGCTTTCTGGAGTTCATATACGGCTGAATTTTTATTTTTGTCTTTCAGCGGGGATGTGGAGGCGGCGTCTGTCAGAAAATCGGCGGCGCCTGACTGTGCCGGGTTTAAGGCAACGGCTGCGGCCAAAAACAATGACAGGATACAATTTTTTTTGAAGTTCATCGTCATGCTCCTTTAAAAGATACGTTTAGGTTTTTTGTTTTTGAATTCCGGCAATCAATGTCTGTCAATTCTGATCGCTTTAATTGTTCATGTGGCTTACATGAAGTCAAGAGATTAGTTTGCCGGTATCACGTGTTGTTACAATGATAAGTTTACATGTCTCATGATTATTGCAGATGAATTGGAATATTTAATTTTTTTGAAAATTATTAAAATTATTCTTGATATTATCTATATTCTTTATAGACATTATAGAAATACATTAAATAGCTCAGCATATCGTAAAACCGTTCATTTATGAATTTTTTATCATGGGGCTGTTAAGATAATGTGAATTATAGTAAAATAAACTGAATACAAATTGCATCTCGATCAGGGAAAAATACGATCCTGAAAAAAATAAACTATAGGGGAGGTCTTAATGAAAACAAGATATCTATTATTCGCTGCAGTTTTAGCCCTTTATTCGGCGGCAGTCAATGCTCAGGACAAACCCGCAGCCCAGGCAGGGGCAGCGGTCAATCAGACTGATGCCAAAGAAGAAAAGAAAGACGACAAGGGAATAAATCCGCCGCTTGGTCTTTCTGGAAGGATGTACCTGGAATTCAGGGCCGACACCATGGTCGAAGGAAAAGCGAAAAACACCTTCGCCCTGACACGCGCATACCTGACCTACGAGCGCGTGTTATGGGGACCGCTGAGTTTCAATATCACTTCGGATGTCGGTACAGGAATGAAATCTGAAAGCAGCGATACATCTGTAAAAGTCGCCGGCCAGTCCTATGAGTTCTTCATCAAGAACGCCTATATCCAGGCGGCCCATGCATGGGACTTCCTGGCGCTCAAGGGGCAGTTCGGCATCATTACCACTCCGGCAATCGGCCTTCTCGGAAGGATGCAGGATCTCAGATGGGTGTACAACGATTACAGCTTCGACAAGAGCGCGGATGTTAATGTTGAAACAGGCGATACATCGGCCGATGTCGGGCTGACCCTTTCGGCCAGAATCTACCAGTACGTGGAGCTGACCTATGCCCTGTGCCACGGCGAGGGATGGAAAAAACCAGTGGAGTCATATGACGGCAAGGCCCATTACGGCACGATCTCGATCATACCCCACAAGTGGGTGTACATCAACGGGTACATCAATCAGGAACGAACCGAGAAATACAAAACGAATTTCTATTACGGCGGCGGTGTCGCCTTTGTCGCGGATTTCCTCAAGATCGGCGGCAATTACGTCCTGCACGGGGTGAAGGAAGGCGACGTCGGGGCCTATACCTATCATTTGATCGAAGCATGGCTCCATTTCAATCTCGGGAGCTTCGTGAAGCAGGCGCCGGTGCTCGTCATTGGCCGCTTTTCATATGGCATGAAAAACGCCGATCAGGACAAGCCGACGGTTCTCCTTGCCGGGGGCCTCGGGTACCAGTTCAATAAACATATCCGCCTGCTGGCGTACTATGAATCCTACAAGACGAAGGACGAGCCCGGCAATGCCGCGTTCTACATCAAGAGCGAGGCCAGGTTTTAGCGGATTCAAACCGGTTTAACGGATATCGATATGCGGCGGCTGTCCAAGACCCTCAGCGCTGTCTTTTCTTCCATTCGTACAGCGCTATCGAAGCCGAAATCGAAGCGTTGAGCGATTCGATTCCGGGTTCAAGAGGGATCGACACCGCTGTTTTTTTCAGCTCATCCGGAAGCCCGGGGCCCTCGATGCCGGGAAGAAGGACGAAGGCGTCAGGAAAATCGAATGCGGCCATGTCAATCCCGTGCGAGTCGAGGGGTACGAGCGGGATTTTTTTTACGGCGCACATCGCGCAGAATCCGACAAGCGTCGGCCCCTTTGCCAGGGCGATGTGGAACACGGCGCCTGATGAGGTCCGGACGGCTTTTGGATGAAAGGGGTCAGCGGAGCCCTCGAGCAGAATGACCGGGCCTGCGCCGAAACCCGCCGCGCTCCTTATGGCGGTGCCGATATTGACCGGGTCCTGGAAGGGCAGCGCAAGTGCGCATCCGGTTTCCAGGGCCCCATCCCATACGGGAATCCCGGGCCTCGGGGCAATCAGCAGCGGCGATCCGCTGTCAAGGACGTCAAGCTCGTTGTACAGTCCTTTCTTTAAAATCATCAGCGCGTCATGTTCGGTGAAATCCTCGATGATCGCCCTGAACCCGTCGTCTTTTTCGATGTATCCATCATACAGTACGAGTGAGCAGTCGGCTGAGGAACCGGCCGCAGTGTTACCCGAGAGATAATCGGTGATGATTCTTTTTCCCGCAATGATCGTTCTGCCGGATTTTTTCGGGTTTTCGGCAGCCTGCCTCAACACCTTGAAACGGGCATTGTCTTTTGACGTGATCACGACGCCCTCGGCGCGGTCAGGGTCGCGGGGCACGAAGTAGGTCTTTGCGGTGCGCTCTGCGGTCTTGCGGGCCACGACAAGGCACCGGCGATAATCGGTGCCGGGAAGCGCGTATTCGCGGCTTTCTTCGATCGTGAAATTTTTTCTGTTGGATTCGGACAGATCGTCCATGTCGCGGCCGACCGCCGGGCCCTTCAGAAAATACACTCTGCCTCCCGCAGGGAGAAAATGGCCGACGCGTGAGAGGGTCCCGTCGACCGATTCCAGGGCCCTGGTGATCACACCCTGTACTTCGAAGAATGATTTTTCGGTCACCAGGTGGGGATAAACTTCGACGCCGGCCAGGGCAAGGGCCGAGACCGCACTTTCGAGGAAGTCGACCCTGCGGCGGCGATGCTCGGCCAGTATTATTTTACGGCCGGGGTTCATTATGGCGAGCGGGATCCCCGGGAACCCGGCGCCGGTCCCGATATCGACCAGTGGAAAAGACAGCTCGGTCAGTTTGAGTATATACACCGAATCGACGAAATGCTTGATGATAATGTCGTCGAAGCGGGTCAGGCGGGTGAGATCGCGGTCGTCGTTGCTGCCGGCGAGCATGTCATAGTACCGGGAGAAGAGGCCGGACGCGCGTTCGTCAAGGCCGATTCCGGCGGAGGCGAAGATGCCTTCCATTCGTTTAATGTCGTTTGCGTTCATGGCGGGCCATTTATTGTTTGACAGGATAGTATCCCCCCGCTTAATTTTCAAACAATTTACGTCTGAATAATATTATCATGGTTTTCC
>JAKLIV010000208.1 GCA_022709405.1 Spirochaetota bacterium | reverse complement strand
ATGCGGTCGCCGGCGTTCTCGATCTGCGGGACTGGGATTTCGCCAGGGACGGCAATGTCCTCCTGAAGGGCGAAGCCGAATTCTACTGGATGAAAATGCTTGAACCCGACGATTTCATGACAGCCGGAAAGGCGGGGCAACCTGATTTTCTGCAAATACCCGGCCCGTGGAAGGGACAGACGCTCCGGGGGAAAAGGCTGCCCGGTCCCGGATACGCAACGTACCGCCTTACCATTCTTGTGAACAACCCGGAACAAATCCTCGGCATGAAGTTCCTGCAGATGAGCGAAGCCTGCATGATCTATATAAACGGCCGCATGGTCGAAGCCAGGGGCGTGACAGGGACAAGCACCGGGACGACGACTCCGGCATACAGCAGGGGGATGATAAGCTTTTCAACTTCGGGAAAGAACACGCTGGAGCTCATCATCAACGCTTCCAATTACTTTGAAAAGATGGGCGCCGCAACGATCCTGCTCGGAAGAAACGATGATATACAACGTCACAAGGAAGATATGGTCGCCACCGATATTTTCCTGTTCAGCACCATCCTGCTGATGGGGCTCTATCACCTGAGCATGTTTCTCTTCAGAAAAAAGGACAAATCGACCCTGTATTTCGGCGTCTATTGCCTGCTCATCGCCTATTTTACGGTCTATAACGGCGAGAGATTCATCTTCAACATTTTCCCCGGAGCGGACTGGGACTTCGTGTACAGGCTCATGCACCTCTCGGTTTTTATCTCTGTTGCATTCTTCGGCATGTTTCTTCACGCCCTTTTCCCGCAGGAATTCCCGCAACCGGTGGTCCGCATCCTCCAGATTACCGGAGCCCTGTTTTCACTGGTCGTGATCGCGGCGCCCCTCAATATATACCCGCGTACCATGGCGCCGTACCAGGTCATCATCATCCTCGCTTGCGTGTACACGATTTACGCGCTCATCTCGGCTGCCAGGCATGGAAGGGACGGTTCGATCATCTTCCTGGGCGGTTTTTTCATCCTCTTCATGACCGTCGTGAACGACGTATTGTCGGACAACAAGATCATCCATACCGGGAACATCATCCCGCTGGGCCTTTTCATTTTCATCTTTTCTCAGACATGGATTCTTTCGATCCGCTTTTCACGCTCTTTCGCCGCCGTTGAGCGCCTTTCCGGGGAGCTGCAGGAAAAAAACATCGAGCTGTCCAAAACATGGTACTACCTGACAAACGTTTTCAACTCCCTGCCTTCCATGCTCATATCGGTGAACCGTGAGGTGACCGTCACGCAGTGGAATACCGCCGCAGAGCGGTACAGCGGCATACCGGCCTCAAATGCGATCTCGAAGAAACTCTGGGACATCGTCCCGCACCTCGGGAACTACCGAGCGGTTTTCAACAGGGTATTTGAAACGAATATGCCGGAAGAGCTTCGCATGGAAAGCGTCGAGGACAATAAAGGAAAAAAATATTTCAACATCTCGATAAATCCCCTTCACTATGACGACATCGAAGGCCTCGTCGTCAGGGTTGACGATATGACCGAACTGGAAAAAAAAGACTCGCAGCTCCGCCAGGCGCAGAAGATGGAAATTATCGGCACGCTCGCCGGAGGCCTTGCCCATGATTTCAACAATGTCCTCGGCGGCATCAGCGGCGGGGTCAGTCTCATAAAGCACGATCTCGGCAAACCGGACATCAACATCCCCAGGATCATGGAAATGGCCACGCTTCTCGAAGAGTCTTCAGTGAGGGCGGCAAGCCTGGTGCAGCAGCTGCTTTCACTATCGCGCAAGCATGAGCCGTCCCCGGTCCCCGTGGACCTCAACCGGGTGCTGGCGCGCGTTCTGCATATCTGTGCGACCTCCTTCGACAAGTCAATTGAAATCAGGTCGGTCGGATTCGGGGAGCGGGCCATGGTCAAGGCTGATCCGGCCCAGATCGAGCAGGTCATCCTGAACCTGTGCATCAACGCCTCCCATGCCATGACCATAATGAGAAAAGAAGACGAGCCGGAAGGGGGCGCCCTGACCGTATCAATCGAACGGATATACGCGGACAAATTCTTCTGCGAAACCCATCCGGAGGCGCATCCGGGCCGTTACTGGATGATCAGCCACCGCGACACCGGAGTGGGAATGGATTCCAAAACCATTGCAAAGATATTCGACCCCTTCTTCTCAACCAAAAAAACGGGGAAAGGGACCGGCCTTGGCCTCGCCATGGTTTACAACACCGTGCAGCAGCACGGCGGCTTTATCGATGTCTATTCGGAGCCTGGCTACGGATCGACCTTCAACGTGTTCCTGCCCGAGCTGGAAGACGGTGAAATCACGGCGAATGAAACAGCGCCGGAACAACCCATCGAGAAAGGCGCCGGGCTTATCCTGCTTGTCGATGACGAGGAGGCGATCCGCAGAACGGCCGCGCACATGCTGGAGGAATTCGGATACCGGGTCCTTACTGCGGTAAACGGCGAAGAAGCGATCGGGATTTTCAGGAATCGTCACAAAGATATACGGGCGGTCGTCCTGGACATGGCAATGCCGCGCAAGTCGGGCATGGAGACATTCATGGAGATGAAAACGATCGACCCCTCGGTAAAAGTTCTGCTTACCTCGGGCTTCAGGCAGGATGAACGAGTCCAGAAAATTATGGCCCACGGCGTCGACGAATTCATCCAGAAGCCCTATACGATGGTCGATCTCTCCAGGAAGATTAAAAAAATCATCGGCTGAATGCCGGGATCACGCCATTACCGGGGCGCCGTCCTCTTCCAGATCGATCCGGCCATGTCCAAGAGTTTTTTCGCATGCTTCATGAGGGGAAACCTTGTCGAAGCGCACCATCCGTCATTGAATTCAACCTGACCCGGAAGTGCAACCGATAACACCCGTTAAAGCAATAGACAATGCCTTATCAATTCACGCTAAACATCTATAAATCCATACCCTGAGGAAAAGATTATCTTGTTCAAAAGCATATAAAGTCGTACAATAACAGTAGAAATAGTATGAATCTTCGCCATTGGTAAAGAGAAAAGGAATCATTCCATGAATGAACAGACGCAAACCATACTCCTTGTAGAAGATGAAGCGATAATTGCGATGGCTGAAGCGTCAATACTGAAGCGCGAAGGGTATAATGTCATCCAGGCTTTCAGCGGAGATGATGCGGTGACCGTCGCATTAAACGGTCATAAGATTGATCTTATTCTCATGGACATCGACCTGAGAGAAGGCATGGATGGGACCGAAACAGCCAAGGCGATCCTGGAACATCGCGACATTCCGATCATCTTCCTGTCCAGCCATATGGAACCTGAGATTGTTGAAAAAACTGACCGGATAACTTCATATGGATATGTCGTCAAGAACAGCGGTCCGACCGTTCTGTTTGCCTCGATTAAGATGGCATTCCGCCTCCATGCAACCAGACTTGAGCTTCTAGAAAGGGAAAAGCGTCTTGCAGAAAGCGAGGCCAGATTCCGATCTATCTATGAACAGGCGCAACATCTTGTCGGTGTTCTGGACATGCATGGAACCCTCATCGACATGAACAGCATGGCAAAAGATTTCATCAAGGGAGAGGAGAATGCAATCGGAAAGCCGTTCTGGGAAGGAGCCTGGTGGACTCACTCATCAGCACTTATCGAAAAATTGAAAGACGCTATCTCCCGGGCAAAAATGGGCGAATCTTCACGTTTTAATGCCGATCACATAGATTACAGAGGACAGATTCATTACATCGATTTCATCCTGAAACCCGTGAATGACGAAAAGGGAAAACCATTCTGCCTCATTGCCGAAGGACGTGATATAACGGAACTCGTGCTTACCGAAAAAAGCCTTCGCAAAACGGAGGAAGAATATCGACGGATACTCGACACCATGCAGGCTGTTTACTACCGCGCCGATCTCGTCGGCAAAGTTGTGACGGTCAGTTCGTCAATCAAGGATATTATGGGTTATGAACCCGATGAAATAATCGGTAAAGACATTTCCGAGGAAATATATTACAACCCCCAAGACCGGCGGGTCTTTCTTAATGCCATGGAGACCGGCGGCGGACGAGTGAACAATTATCAAGTCGTTCTTAAACGCAAAGACGGGACGCCTATAACAATGCTGACATCAAGCCACTACATACTTGACCCGACAGGGAAGCGTATCGGTCTCGAAGGCATCATTTCCATCACATGACGGCGTTCAATTATCCGGCCAGACAGCCGACGCCCGACCTGGCCTCAGCAGAAAAACGACGCGCTCAATGCAGTGAGCACCTGCCCGGTATAATAAAAGGCCAGGTTGATCCTGCCGTACCGCCACTGGTGCCTGAACCGGTGCAGCGCCAGGATGACGTCTGAAACATAAAAAAGCAGCGCCCCGGCGGTAATGAGTATTGCCTGGGACTGATTGAAGTATGTTCCTGAAAATACTGACACGGCCCTGTTCACCATAACGCTGATGATGACGACATACAGCAACACCGGTATCTTCATGTCGCCGAGGTTCGGCAGCAGATAACGGTATATGCAGACCGCAGCGGCAGCCAGGACAAGCCCGCTGATCCAGTCCGATTCCTGGAACCCGCTGAACAGGGTGAAAACGACGATATAGGCGATATGACCCAGCAGGAAGAGGACCAATCCGATCCTGAAGGCCTTTTTCGAGGCATTCATGAACATAAGCGCCATGTCGCCGCCGAAGGAAAGAACCATTCCGGCCAGAAGGGCCAGGGTATATTCGGTCCTGAAACAGCCTTCCCTGAGAAACGACATCATCAGGACCGCAGTCATCAATACGGACGAGACTGGCTTGAACATATAGATTCCTTTCTGATCGCCTGAAAACTCGGCTCGATGCAGCATTATCAAAACCACGGCCATTACGGCCAGCACCGGGATGAACATAATCATAAGCCGCCTCCATTGATTTTATTGCAATGCGGAATGACCATCGGCCCTTCCCGGAGCACCGCGATCCGGGCGCCTGGTTTATTTTTCATAAGAAATGAAAGGGTCCCTTCCATATCATGGCAGGGAATGCAATGGGCCCGCCGCACGGTTTCCACGGGCAAGCCGCTGTACAGGTACACGTCGGCCCGAACCAGCGAGGCCGCCAGTTTCTGGACCTGCCACTGGTCCATCCGGGAAAACCCGGGCTCGTGGATGAGTTCGAGGAGGTCGCGCGGCGACGGCTTCATGCCCAGGATGTCATAGAATCCGCCGTGATCGGGGATGCCGTCCGAGCACCGTGACGCGCAGATAACGGCCCCGTTTTCCGCAACGATTGAAGCTGCGGCCGCTATGCCCTTGACCGTCTGGTACAGGTTCTGGTCAAGCGGATAACCGCCGTTTGATGTTATGACGATATCGAAGGGCCCGTCGCACCGGCGCATCGACAGCGATTTTACCGCAGCGGCCCCCTCCCGGTGGGACGCGATGATGTCCCCGCAATAGAACCCCGTTATTTCACGGTTCCTGTTGAGCGTGACGTTGACTGAAAAATCCGGCTTCTTCATGAGCGCGGCATCCCTCGCCATCTCGTATACCGGATTGCCCTCCAGCCTGCCCCAGGAGGCGGCCGCGTTCCCGATCATGGAGGCGTCATGAAAGCGCATGATGGTTTGTATCCCGGCGATTCCGGGCATCACCGCCTTGGGCCCCCCGCTGAACCCCGCGAAAAAATGCGGTTCGATAAAGCCTGTCGTTATGCGGATATCGGCTTCGGCGTAAATCCTGTTGAGCAGCACCCCGGTGCCGTCGCCGAGCGTTCCGACGGAGACCAGCCCCGCGGTATCGAACGCGTCATGGTTGACGCAGCGGACGGATTCATATATCCCGTCTCCCAGCATCGAAGACATTTCCGACTCAGTGCAGGCCCGGTGGGTGCCGCATCCGACCAGGACGGTAAAGTTCCCACGCGGAACATGGGCCAGCTCTTCGAAAATCCACGGCAGGACCCTTTTACCCGGGAAGGGCCTGGTAATGTCGCTGACCACGATGACGACCCGGTCGTTTCGCGACACGATATCCCGCAGAGGAAGCGTTCCTGCCGGGCGCCTGAAAGCATGCAGGGCCGAAGCCTTTTCGTCAGCAAGGCCCGGCGCAAATACCGGTTCGATGACGACGGAACCGTCCGGCACATCTATATCGATGGATGCTTCACCATAGGGAAGGTTGACTTTCATGTTGTAAACGAGTTGTCCTTTTTATGTGTAATTATTGACAAAAAAGCCCCGGATGCAAGGCTTTTTTAAAATTTATTACAGGAACATACATTGATTCAAGAATTGTTTATGATGTACGTTTTTTTAAATTGACAAACGTACGCATGTTATGTTCTATATATGTAGAGGAATTATTTTATGAAACTGACTGTTACAAAATTCAGGCAAGATATCTATAGATATCTTGATAAGGTTATAAGTACCGGTATCCCGATTGAATTGGAGAGAGGGGG
>JAKLIV010000207.1 GCA_022709405.1 Spirochaetota bacterium | reverse complement strand
CTGCCCGATATGCGGACCGTGTCCGGCGTGATGAAGTCTTCTTCGTGCAGGATAATCAGGTTCATGGGGTTACTGCCGTGGGAGGTGCGGTGAGCCGTCTTCAGCTTTTCATGCCGGAGATTTGCGCCTTTCGCCCGCCCCTTTGCGGCGCTCGGCGTTTTTTCTTCGTTCCTTTCCCTTGAATCCGCCGAAAAAGCGAAGATTTCTTCTTTCCTTTAAACGCCTGCACGGGTTGCGAAACCGGACGAAGACGGCTCCCTCGCTGTTTTTTATCTGGCTTATGATATCCCTGATTTTCATCGCAGACGGCGGTAAAAAATATTTATTGACTGCGCCGGCAGTTTTTCTATAAAAATAGACTCGATTGTCGAATATGTCAAACCTTTTTAGGGCCGGGGAACGCTTCGATGCAGGACAACCGGGAACACATGCTTCTCGACGACTTTATCCGTGAAAAGATTGAGCGCATCGCCCTCAATCCATTTCTCAATTCGCCTTTCGGATACGAAACCGACGGCCAGTTCCTCAACAAGTGGCTTTCGAATTATGAAAGGATTTCGTTTTTTACCAGGTCGTTCGGCATGAGCGATTTTTCGAGCCAGTCGCTCATCGACGTATATGTTCCGGCAACATCGACGGGTATCGTTCCCGTCAACGCCGAGGAGCAGCCGTACCACTGGAGCGGAAAGATAAACGGCGCGGCGGCGGAAGCTGCGATATGGCACGCTTTCGAACTGTTCCCCGGTGCGGAAGCTGTAATTTTCATGGGGATGAACAGTCCTGTCGTGGTTTTCAAATATATCGAGAAAAGCCGCCACCACGCGCTTACCGTGCAATTCGCCGACAAGGCGTGGCGTGTAATTGACCTCGATGACTGACGGTAAATTCTTCAACGGGGGACGATTTCGGATTAAACGGCGTTTAGATGTTCAGAAAACAGGAAATCTATACGATAATACAAATGAAATAATCCGTATAAAAAGCATATGCAGGAACTATCATCTATGATCATGAAAAAGCTCTTTGCAGTAAATTTTGTCGCGCTCTTCTTCATTGCATCCGCGCTGGCCCAGGAACAGCAGGAGATGACGAACGGATCGATAAAAAATTTCGGTCCGGTAGTCAATTCCTCCGACGATGAATTTTTCCCCTCCGTCACCGAGGACGGCGCGGTGATGGTTTTCAACAGGAGGCCGAAGGGAAGCCTGAAAAGCGACATCTATATCACCTACAATAAAAATGGCGCCTGGTCAAAACCCGAACCGGTCAAAGAGATAAATTCTTCAGACAATGACGAGACCCCATTCATTTCAGCGGACGGGAAAACGATAATTTTTTCCTCGAACAGAAAAGGGAGCCTGGTCCCGCCTGTAACTCCGGACTTCACCCAGTTCTATACCGAAGACCTGTATGTCTCGAATCTTGAAAACGGCAAGTGGAGCGAGCCCAAACCGCTTGAAGGCGAGATCAATACTGTAGAAAACGAACGGGCGCCCAGCCTGAGCCCCGACGGGAAGACGCTGTATTTTTCACGGTGGCCGTATGATTCGATCGAGGAGTCAAGGCTCATGATGGCAACGCTCGAAGACGGCAAGTTCAAGAACGTGGCGGAAATGCCGTATCCGGTCAACTCGAGCTATTCGGATTTCGGCCTCATGACTTCAAGGACCAAACCGGGCTTTTACTTCTCGTCGAACCGCAGGGGCGGTTACGGGCTGTGGGACATCTATTTTGCCCACATGGAACAGAACGAGATAAAGGAAATAATAAGTCTCGGACCGGGTATCAATACTGCCGAAAACGAACTATCCCTGTCGGAACTCGGCGATAAGATATTTTTCTGCTCGAACAGGAAAGAAGGGCAGGGCGGATTCGACATTTACGAGATCCTTATTCCCAGGAAAATCACCGATCTCGCTAAAAGCGGATTCATAATCCGGACCGTTGACAGGAAGACAGGAAACCCGGTATCGGTGCCTCTCGAAATCAAGTATGTGAATCCCGACAGGCCCGAAGACGTAAAATCAGAACGGATGACGACCGATACTTCGGGTAAATTGAACGTTGTCCTGCCCGACGGCTTTCGCTGGATAATCCTGAAAAACACCGACGAGAAATATGCAAGCATTACCCGTGAATGCAGGTCGGTTGCGGGAAAAATGACCGAGGTGGCCGTGGCCCTCGAGGAGATCAAAGCGCCTATGCCGGTGCAGTCGTCGTTTCAGAACATTTATTTCGCACTCGATTCCTATGAACTGCGAATACAATACATTCCCGTACTGCATGAAGTAATCGATTACCTGAGAAAGAACAGGACCGCAAGGATTAGAATAACCGGCTTTGCCGACCGCAGAGGCGAGCACTACCACAACATTGACCTGAGCCTCAAACGATCAATAGCGGTGCGGGATTATCTGCTTTCCATGGGAATAGACCATTCAAGTATTGAAGTTCTGGGAAAGGGATACCGCTTTCCGGTATTTACCGGTTATGGAGTGGAGTCCGATGAACTCTGCCGCAGGGTTGAATTCGAGGTTCTCGATAAATAAACCCGGACTGTATAAGGGAACCTCTATAAATTACATATTGGATGTTCCCTTGTGGGCATAAACATTGGTTAAATCAGGTTTTACCATTTATAAATAATGAAAAACCTGATTTATAGAGATGCCCATAAGAAAAAAGGCGGGATTTCCCGCCTCGTCTGGAAGACAACTTGTGAAAAGCAACTAACTGATTCGTATCATTCATCAGTTGAATGTTACCTTTAAACCGCATTTTTATTTAAGGGAACCTCTTATAAATTACATTTTGGATGTTCCCTTGTGGGCATAAACATTGGTTAAATCAGGTTTTATCATTATATAAATATTGAAAAACCTGATTTATAGAGATGCCCTTAAAAAGCTCCCAGATGGCATCTGTTTATTTTGATTTTCATGGTCTCGCATGCATCAGCAACGTCCATCTTCCTGACGCCCGATAATTCCGCAATTTTCCATGCCTCCGCGCAGCCCAATTTATTGCCGCATTGGGCGTTCCGGATGTTTTTTTCCAGTTCCGGTGAGACTTTTTCCAGGACACGGACGATTCTTTTTTCAGGCATGTATCCGAAAAGGCCGAGCTGGCATTTAGCGATCCTGATTTCCTGAAAATCGATGGCCCGGCCGATGACATCAGGGTTGACTTTGAGGTCAGCGGCGAGTTTCATTGCAGAGTAGCAGCTGATGGTGCCGTCAATGCACATGTCCTTAACGGCTTTGAGGACGGCTTCGTCAGGACGTTCGGTATCTGAGTGTTTTGCTGCGTAATGACCCGCATGTTCATGTCCCATAATGGATTTCCTGAATAATAATTTGGGTTAATTCTATCCCTGAACGAAAATTTGCAACCATTATGCGCTTTTTCTGTCTTTTTTTTAAAAAGCACATTCATGTTTAATCGAAATGGCGGTATCAGATGATTGAAATTCTGTTCCTGGGATTGTTCATATTTTTCGGGATGCTCGGCATTTCGACGATCAATTCGTTTTAGCACCGGCCGTTTACTACTTCCCGCGGTTTTTTTTAAATTTACTTGCCCTATAACACGTCTCAATCCATAATATAAAAAAACAATCCGAAAATTCATGCGCGTGAAGGATCACAATGTGGGGTAGACCTCTAGAGAACATACTGTCGAAGTACGATCCGAAGGACAATATCGGCTTCGCGCGGGTTCGATTGCTGTTTATTTTCCAATCAGTCTATCTGGTCGCAATTTTCCTGCTGCAGTTCAGCATGCTGCTCGCCGGATGGGAAGATTTTCTGAAAACCATTTTTATAACCCCGATCCTCCTTGTGGGCGTTATAGCCAGCATCATAGCACTCAAGAAGGGCAAATACGGCATTTCCTCGAAGATACTGATTTCAATAAGCGCTCTGGCCATCGGCGGCGGATTGATACGCGAACCGTTCATGAACCCGGAATTCGCCCTGACCAGCTATATTTTTTTCGTATATCCCTGTCTGGCTCTCTGTACGATATTCAGCACCATCGGGTTTCTCGTTTTTATCACCGGGTTCTTTATCGTCGTCGATCTCTCTCTTTTTTTCATAGTTAAAACTTACGTACCCGGCTTCAACATGAAGCAGCTGGTTATATTCCTGAACAACACTATTTTTTCGTTCATCCTGTTCGTGATCATCTCGTTTCTCATCAACAGGATTTTCAGCAAAAACGCCGATCAGATGAAGCAGGAATCCGAAAGGAACCTTCGCCATAACGCATTCATCAAAAACGTACTCGGCGAAAGCTTCTTGTCGATATTCGGTTCCATGGAGCGGATGTCTTCCCGAAGCGGAGTTTTTTCGAAGAACACCCGCGATCAGGCCGCGGCAATCGAGGAGATAACCTCGACAATCGAGGAAATATCATCACAGCTCGACAGCGTCTCCGATTCGGCTCAGACACAGAACGATGATATTCAGGTCATGACCAAAACCCTGCGCGGACTCACCGAAATTATTGAGAACATGGACAGGTCGATCATAGATTCCATAAACACCTCCGAAACAGTGGCCCTGCAGGCGCAAAAGGGCGACCAGACACTGCGCCTGATGGAGCAGAACATCTCGAAGATCCGGGACAGCTCCCAGAAGATGATCAATATCGTGAGCATAATAAACGACATATCCGACCAGATCAATCTTCTTTCGCTGAATGCAGCCATCGAGGCCGCCCGCGCCGGAGACGCAGGAAGGGGTTTTGCCGTGGTCGCCGACGAGATATCGAAGCTGGCCGAAAGGACGGCCTCGAGCATCAAGGAAATAGAAATGCTGATAAAGGCGAATGATTCCGAAACCCTGCGTGGGAACGATGTCATCAATGCGGTCGTCGACACGATCAGCTCAATAATAAGCGGGGTCGAATCCATAAGGGAGAAAAACCAGGCAGTCGTGTCATACCGCGAGATACAGAAAAACTCCAACTCGACCGTAAACGAATACGCAGAAAAACTTCAGACCAGGTCTTCAGAAATTACCTCGGCCACGGCCCAGCAGAAAAAGGCCATCAAGGAGATTCTGATCAATATTTCTGAAATAAACGCATTATCCACTTCCTCGTCGGCCGAGGCTGAAGAGCTTACGAACGAGTCCGTGGAGATGGTTTCATTAATGAACAATTTTCAGAATAAAATCGATGATTATACGGATTGATCGTTTTTTCCCTGACCGATCACGGCGGCGAATTCATTACGCATCGCTTGACAGGAAGACGATTAAGTTATTGACATGGTCGTGAATTTTATTAAATTTGCACTCTGTTTTTCGGGGAGCTACATTATGAGGAAAATTTACGCTTTTCTGGTGTCAACTTTAATGCTGGGAGCGGTATTTCTGGCCTCCTGCACCCTTATCATCAACAGGATGGGCGACTCGCTATCTTCGCAGTCGGGCGGCAACACCTTCACTATGGACGACGATCCCGAGCTGATCGGTCAGGCGCTTCCTTTCGCGCTGAAAATGTACGAGACGCTTCTCGATAAATCCCCCAAAAACGCGAACCTTCACCTCACGACCGCCAGCGGCTTTGTATCGTATGCGAATGCATTCGTCGAAACGCCGGCCATGATGATGACGGATGACGAGTTCACGAAAAAACAGGCCCAGTTACAGCGGGCGAAGAGACTTTACATCAGGGGACGTGATTACGCACTGAAGGGGATTGAACTTCGCCACAAAGGATTCCTCGAGAGCATAGAGCGGGATGATTTCACAACGGCTTTCATTAAATTTACGCCCGACGACGTTCCTTTTATGTACTGGGCCGCAGCGGGCTGGATGGCCGCATATGCGGTCGACGGATTCGATTTCGAGCTTGGCACCACCATATCACGGGCCGTGGCGATCATGAAAAAGGCCCTCGAACTGGATGAAAAATACGACAACGGCGCAATTCATGACTTTTTCATTTCATTTTACGGGGCCCTGCCCGAATCCATGGGCGGCAGCCTGGAAAAGGCGAAAATTCATTTTGAGCGTGCGATCGAGCTTTCTGAGGGATGCAAGGCGTCGCCGTACGTATCATATGCCGCCACGGTATCGATAAAAAAGCAGGACGAAGCGGAATTCACCAGTCTTCTGGAAAAGGCGCTTGAGATCGATATAAACGCAAAGCCTGAAAGCCGCCTGGCGAACGTCATTGCCCAGCGGAAGGCGCAATGGTATCTCGATCACAAGGAAGACAAATTTTTATTGGGATCAGAATAAGGAGCTTAGTGATGCGATTGAAAAAAACGGTTACAGCATGTCTGATTGCAGTCATGGCCGTAATGCCGCTCAAGGCAATGGTCATCAAGGTGGGGAGCATCGCCCCTGAGGGGTCTCCATGGGACGTGGCCCTGAAGAAGATCGCCGTTCAATGGAATAAAATTTCCGGAGGCGAACTGACGCTGAAGATATATCCGGGGGGGATTGTGGGAGCCGAACCCGACATGATACGAAAAATGCGCATCGGCCAGCTCCAGGCCGCGATATTCACCGGAGTGGGGATGAGCTATATTTCACCCGAAGTCC
>JAKLIV010000206.1 GCA_022709405.1 Spirochaetota bacterium | reverse complement strand
CCGCCGAGTTCGCTTATTATGAGCCGGTTTCCCTCTGCGTTTTTCGGGTAGGATGCATATTCGGCCGTGAAGAGTGGAATCCCCAGCTTGTGGGCCGATTTCCCCGCCTCATAAATGCCGCCTTCAGCAGGCGCCTCGATTATGAACACGGCACGGGAAAGGGCGCACGCGATTTTATTGCGGATAAATGCGTTGAATTTGTTCGCTTCCCTTGTCGGGTAAAATGGGGATATAACCGCGATCCGCTCGGGATCGAGAACATCCCTGAGAGAATCGTGGAGTTTGAACCTCAGTATGCCCTGCGGCAGAACGGCCAGCGTGGTCCCGTTGTTTTGCAGTGCTGAACGGTGGGCGATCATGTCCGCACCGGCGGCATACCCGCTTATGGTCGTAATCCGGTGCGCCGAGAGCTCCATCGCAGCAGTATAGGCGATTTCGCTTCCCTTGTCGCTGATGTTTTTGTCTCCCAGGACAGCAATTCCGCGGTAATTGAGGATGCTCCTGTTGCCGAACATGTACAGGAGCGGGGGTAACGCGCTGCCCATTATTTCGGTGAGCCGTGAGGGATAATGAGCGGAGTAAAAGGGGATCACATCGTAGCCGCAGTCGATTATCTGGAAGTAGTCGTCCTCAATCTTTGAAGCGATGGCTTTTGCGCCGGCGATCGCCCGGGCCGTTTTTTCGGAAAAGGGGAATTCCGCCAGAATCTCCTCTGCGGAAAGGTCGAAAAGGTCGTTGATCGACAGGCCCGATTTCTGCAGGGAGTCGTAAATCTCTTTCATGTGGGCCGGGCCTATCCCCTCGGCCTGTTCAAGCGCTATCCAGTAGGCGATGTTTTCCATATATCCCCAAAATATTCGTGTGTCCGGCCTTATAGCGGTGCAGACGGAGGCATGATGCTGAAATATACGCAGCGGAGTCTATTTGTAAATAAAAATCTTATCAAAAAGCATTAATACGTTGACATCTGCACTGTAAAAATTATTTTTGCATAAGAGATATTTTTACCCTGTAATTCAATGGTGAAACTTTTCAGTTGAGGTGACCCCCCTTTCCCAATCACGGCAAAAAAACACTCAGAATCAGAATAAATAAGGGAAAGATCATGGGAAAAGGGGCTTAAAAAGAATCATTTGAACTGAATAACTACCAAAATTCTACCAAATGGGAGGTTCTCATGGCTTTAAATCAATTAGTAGATTCTAGAGATCAGCGTTTTGTTCTGTTCGAACTGCTTGAAGTTCAGAAAATGAAAGACAAATATCCCCAGTATGCCGATTTCGACAGGGACACTTTTGAAGAGTTCCTGAACCTTGCCGAGCGCATCGCCGTGGATAAAATCTATCAGGCGGGAGTCGACGGAGACAAAGAAGGCTGCAAACACGACGGGAAAACCAAAAAGGTCACCATCCCCTCGACCTACAAAGCTGCTATCGACGCTTATTACGAAGCCGGTTTCATGGGCGTTTTTGACGATCCCGAAATAGGCGGAATGGGCATGCCGTTCGCCATAGGCATGGGCTGCAACGAGTTTTTCAGCGCTGCCAGCGTTCCCATGATGATGTATCCCGGCCTTTCACACGGCTGCATGCTGCTGGTCCAGAGCTTCGGCACCGACAAGCATAAAGAAATCTATCTGCCCAAGATGATGTCAGGCGAATGGGGCGGCACCATGTGCCTCACCGAGCCCGATGCCGGTTCAGACGTCGGCGCACTCAAAACCAAGGCCGTGAAACAGGCCGACGGCACCTACAAGATCACCGGACAGAAAATATTCATTTCCTCCGGCGACAATGACTATTACAAGAACATGGTCCACCCGGTTCTCGCCCGCATCGAAGGCGACCCTGCGGGAACCAAGGGCATATCGATCTTCCTGGTCCCGAAATTCCGCGTTAAACCCGACGGATCACTCGGCGAATTCAACGACGTCGAATGCGCCGGCATCGAGCACAAGATGGGGATCAAGGGCTCCGCAACCTGCACGCTGTCCTTCGGCGACAACGGGAACTGCATCGGCGAGCTCCTCGGCGAAGAAAGAAAGGGCATGAAGATCATGTTCCAGATGATGAACGAAGCCCGTCTGGGCGTCGGTCTCCAGGGACTCTGCCTCGCCAGCGTCGGCTACATGCACGCGATCACCTATGCCAAAAACAGGCTCCAGGGCGTTCATGTCACCCAGATGCTCAATCCCGAGGCGAAGAGCGTCACCATCATCAACCATCCCGACGTCAAACGTATGCTGCTGTGGATGAAAGCCCATGTCGAGGGCATGAGGGTTCTTTCTTATCTCCTGTCCAACACGCTGAACATAGAGCACGTCACCAAAGACAAGGCTGAAGAAGAAAAAGCTCTCGCTCTCGCCGAGATCCTCATCCCGATCTGCAAAGCCGGCAACACGGACAAGTCGGTCGAGGTCACTTCCGAGGCCGTCCAGGTTTACGGCGGATACGGCTTCTGCGCCGACTATCCCGTCGAGATGTTCATGAGGGATTCGAAGATCACCGCGATCTACGAAGGAACCAACGGCATCCAGTCCATGGACCTCACCTTCAGGAAGATCCTCATGAATAAAGACCAGGCCAACTACAAGACCATGACCAGCCTGATGAAAGATACCTGCGCCAAGGCCAAGGGAGTCGTCGAGGACAAATACGTCGCCGCGGTCGAAAAAGGACTCGCGAAACTCGACGAAGTCATCGAGATGATGAAAGGCCAGATGGCGGGCGGCAAGTTCCTCCACCTGTTCATGGAAGCCACACCGCTGCAGCAGGCGATGCACATGCTGGCGCTTGCATGGGCGCACCTCTGGGCCCTCACGGTCGCCACTCCGAAAGCCAAGGCTATCATCGGCGACCTCAAAGGACCGGAAAGAGAAGAAAAACTCAAAAACGATCCGGAAGCCGCATACTACAGCGGTCGCATACTTTCGGCCCAGTTCTACATCGGGTCGGTGTTCCCACTGTATTTCGGCCGCATCCAGTCTCTCATGGACAACGAGACCGCGGTCGTCAAGTCTTCGGAATACACCTTTACTGGCGCTCTTGCCGAGTAAGGATCATCGTTTCAGAAAAAACACGAAGGGCCGTCCCGCAGGGGCGGCCCTTTTTTTATGGTTTGGTCTGAATGAATTGCATTAAACTCTTGACTTTTAACATTACATATGTTACATTACATATGTAATGTTAATGATATCGAGGTATGAATGCCACGAAAGCCGATTTTCAATAAGGATGAAATCATAGAATCATCCCTAAAAATCGTGAAAGAGAAGGGATTCAAGCAGTTGAGCGCCCGGGAAATCGCACGGGAGTTGATCTCGTCGACAAGGCCCGTGTACGAATATTTCCAGTCCATGGAAGAGCTGAAAATGGCTGTTCTGGAAAAGACCCTGGACCTGCTCTATGACTATATCACTCGGCCTTATACAAGAAATCCCTTCCTGAATACCGGGGTTGGATACGCAATATTCGCCAGGGACCACCGGGAATATTTCAGGACGATATTCCTGGAAGATAACGACGCAAGCGGGATAATCGATGAACTTCTGAAAAAACTGGACACCGAAATTTTAAAGGTTCCCGAACTCGCGAAGCTTTCGCACAGCGAAAGGGATGAACTGCTGAAGAGGGGCTGGATCTATACGCACGGATTTTCAGTGATGGTTTTTTCCGGGTATATAAAGAACAACCAGGATGACCAGATCATCCGCGCCCTGTCTGAAGCAGGTGAGATATTTATTGAAGATGCGCTGCAAAAACATGAAAAGAAAAAATGAGGATTCAAGCCATGTACGAAAATCTGTTCAGCCCCATAATGATCAACAGGACGGAGATCAAAAACAGGATTGCGTTCCCGGCAATGGGTCTCCTGTACTCGTTTGACGGGAAGCTCAACGATCGCCACCTGCACTTCTATACAGAGCGGGCCCGCGGCGGCGCGGGTATCGTCACGGTCGGGCCCGTGGGCGTGGGCGAGCTGGGGGTGGGCATCGCCGCGCCGGGCCTCGACACCGATGATGCGATTCCATCCTTCAGGGAAATTGCAATTGCCGTCAAGAACGCTGGGGCGCGGGCCTGGCTGCAGCTCTACCACGGCGGGAGATATGTGAGGGCGATCCAGATAGGAGGCCAGAAGGCCGTGGCGCCCTCGGCGGTGTATTCCTCGTACACGAAGGAGACCCCGCGCGAGCTTGCCGTCGGGGATATCCACCGGGTCCAGGAGGCGTTCGTGCGCACGGCGGAAAGGGCGCGCGAGGCGGGTTATGACGGTGTCGAGATCATCTGCTCTGCGGGCTACCTGGTGACGCAGTTTCTCTCTCCGCTGACGAACAGGCGCACGGACGAGTACGGGGGCAGCTTCGAGAATCGGACACGTTTCGTGCGCGAGATTATCGCATCCATGCGCGCGCGCCTGGGCGACGATTATCCCATTACCGTGCGGATGGCGGGCAACGATTTCGTCCCGGGGAGCAACACTGACCGTGAGACGCCTGAGATCGCACGCATGTACGAACTCGCGGGAATCGACGCTCTGAATGTAACGGGGGGATGGCACGAGGCCAGGATCCCGCAGATGAGCATGGAGGTCCCGCGCGGCGGTTACGCCTACCTCGCGCGAACCATAAAGGATGCAGTCTCCATCCCGGTGATGGCTTCGAACCGCATTACCGATCCGGACACCGCCGAACGCATCATCCGCGACGACATGGCGCACATGGTAAACCTGGGGCGAGTGCTCCTGGCCGATCCTTTCTGGCCGGAGAAGGCGCGTGAGGGCCGCGTTAAGGAAATAATCCCCTGCGTCTCCTGTCTGCAGGGGTGTATGGACGAACTCTTCGAGCTGCGTCACGTGCGGTGTCTCGTCAACCCGCGCACGAGCTTTGAGGGCGAGCGCAGGATCGTAAAGGCGAAGGCGCCGCTGAATATACTGGTCGCGGGCGCCGGGCCCGCCGGGCTCGAGGCGGCGATCCGCGCCGCTGAAGCGGGGCATGCGGTGGAGATCTGCGACAGGGCCGACCGGATAGGCGGGCAGCTCTGGATTGCGGGGACGCCGCCTCACAAGCAGGAGCTCCGGGAGATCGCGAGATACTATGACGAGATGCTGCGCATCCGCGGCGTGAAGGTGACGCTCGGCTGCAACGTGGATGTCGATTTCATAAGGGAAAGAAGGCCTGATCACGTGATTGTCGCAGAGGGAGCGAAACCCCTCATCCCGCCGATAAAAGGCATGGATGCCGGCGGCGTACTCACCGCCTGGGATGTGCTGAAAAATGATCCGAAAACGGGACGCAGGATAGCGGTGATAGGCGGCGGGGCCGTGGGGATTGAAACGGCGCTCTTCCTTGCCATGAAGGGCACTATAAACGACGAGACGCTGGGATTCATTTTCCGCTATCAGGGGGCGGACGAGGCGCGCCTGCGCGAGCTGGTCTTCAGGGGAACCAGGGAAGTCGCGATATTCGAGATGCTTCCGAGGATCGGACGCGGCATGGGCAGGTCTAACATATGGATTATCCTGCAAAACCTGAAGAACTACGGGGTGGAGGTCGTCACCGGCGCCAAGGTCCTTTCAGTCGCCGGCGGGACGGTCGAGTTCGAAAGCGGCGGGTGCGTCGAGTCGAGAGAGTTCGATACGGTGGTGAACGCAGCAGGCTCGAAGCCGGTAACGAAGCTTGCTGACGCTCTTGCGGCCGCTGGAGTTTCGCACACCGCAATAGGGGATGGAAAAAAGATTGGACAGATCATGGACGCGATCCATGCCGGCTACCTCGCAGTCATGGGGCTATCGGCCGAACCAAGTCTTTATCCGCAATGATGTTGTTCTTGTGCGAATTACCCGATCCTTCTCTGTGTGATCTGTGATGCAGTGGAAGATCTTTTTTTCCCGCGCTTTAACGGCTCCGGTAAAATCCGACCCATGTCCCGTCCCAGTAAGCGTCAGGGATGGGATACCATACGGGATCATAATCGGGCGAGCGGTACCATGCGGATCCGAGAAAGGCTGATATCGAAACCGACTGCACGACCGGGTCTTCATCGTTCTTGTTCGGGTCCACGTAATATACCCTTTCCCCCGCCGGATCGAATCCGACAAGGACTATATAGTGGCCGCTGTAGAGGGGGTTGGCCCGCTCGAGGTGGATGATCACCGGGCGTTCCCTGTCGATGAAGTCTTCAACGATATGACTCATCTCGGCATTGTTGGCGTTGAGCGAATTGTCCGTGTTCCCGTCAACCGAGTAATAGGCCGAGCAGTCGCTGTTTCCCAGGTTGGATATCTTGTTGTGCAGGTCTTCGACGTTGATGCCCGAGTCGGTCACTCCGAGCCAGGCGCTCACTCCCGAATCCTGGGTCACCGTGTCGAGTTCTTCCTGAAGGTCTAACGCCACCGGACAGTCGGGCATCTCGCCGAAATTTCCGGCATAGGCATTGTCGCCGTAGTACCTGAAGATCATGTAAAACGACGTCGGACCGCACTGTCCGGAGCCCTGTTTGACAAAGAACGTCGAGTCGACGAAGACGTCGTATCCCGAACCGTCTATCGAACATGACATGCAGATTGCCGATAAGGCGACAGCTGT
>JAKLIV010000205.1 GCA_022709405.1 Spirochaetota bacterium | reverse complement strand
CGATCGCCGCTTTCGATCGCGAGATTTTTTTCTTCATAATCGGATTCTTCTAAAATCCCGATGAAGTATCCTTTCGTGTCGAGCGCGAGGATTTTTTCGGAACCCGCCCGGTAAAACAGCGCCCTGGTGTGGCCGGCATTGGAGTAGTATATTTTTTTATCGCTGTCGTCGTAGATGATGTAAAAGCATGTGATGTACTGGCCGTCGAGAAGCACGCTTTTTATCTTGGAATTTATCGTTTTGAGGAATTGACCCGGCCTGTCGAAGCGGGCGGCGTAGATGCTGAATATCATCTTGGACATTGCCATGACGAGGGCGGCGGGTATGCCGTGTCCGGTAACGTCCGCGATAAGAAATCCGCTCGTTTTATCGTCGATGTTGTAACAGTCGAAGTAGTCCCCTCCGATATCCTCTATCGGAAGATAAAGACCGCTTACCGACGGGTAGGTGAAGCTCTTGAAATTTTTCGGGATGATGAATTGCTGTACTTTTTTTGCGGCTTCGAGCTCCCACTGTATCTGCATGTTTTTTTCGTAGAGTTCGTCATGGGCGTGCTTGAGCCTGAGAAGCGAAAACACACGGGCAACCAGTTCGTTGTTGTTGAGGGGCTTGAGCAGGAAATCGTCGGCGCCAATGGTCAGACCCTTGATCTTTGAGTTGAGGTCGTCAGTACCGGTCATGAGGATGACCGGTACGAAGCTGTCGCCGATGTAGTCCTTGAATTTGGACAGAAATCCGAATCCGTCGAGATTGGGCATTACATAGTCGACCAGGACAAGGTCGTACTTTTTCTTTTTAAGCGCGTCGAGTCCTTCAATGCCGTCGGACGCTTCGTCGACCAGCATATTGAGATCGCCCAGAGTTTTTTTGATTATGGCGCGGTTGAGTTTGCTGTCGTCAATCGCGAGGATGTTCCATTTTTTGTTGATGATATCAAGATACATGATAATTCATTATCGGTTCAATCCATTCGACTATGTCGTATTTTTCAATGGCATTATATCATAGGATCGGCCTTGAATAATTTCAATCAATTAATGCCTTTTTTTGAATCCGGGAACTGATTGATATGCCGGGATCATACTGCAGACCGCAGTATTGTAGCGCGATCATGCAATGGGAACCCAAGGGTATTTATTCCGCGATCTCCTTCCCTCGCGAGTTAAATGATATACCCTGCTGTCCCCTGGTGCCGATCATGATCGTTTCTATTATCGGTTTCGAAACCGGATCCTGGGCGTGCCACTCTACGATGAATTTGGCCCCGGCCCCGCCCCTGTTTTCTGATTCGGGGATCAGAAAGCTGGATGATGCGAGCGCATTCAGCGTGAACGGCGATTTGATGTATCTGGCCAGCATTTTCCCGGCTGAATCGTAATAGTCTACCCGGGTTATGGTGATCGGTTGTTTCGGGTCAGTGTTGCGGATGCTCAATGTGACGGTCAGCCGTATTTCGTTGCGGCGGTCTCCGTGAAAGATCGATGAATAAGCAGGCACGTAGACAATTGCCCCTTTTGATGGTCTCTCTGACGGCATTGTCCGCACCGGATACAATGACGAGAGAATGATTATCGCGGCGGAACAGATCATCATGACTATTGACTGTTTTTTCATGGCGCCTCCTGCAGTCTGAATGCCTGGCCGATCAGTCAGGCGGTATACATTTCTTTAAAGAGATCCCTTTGATGGGATCTCCCGATTATCGCGACGTAATCATCCGCTTCAAAGCGGAAGTCGACGTCAGGGTTCGGGAAAAAAGCGTCCTCCCTGGAAACCCCGACAACCGAAATTCCGGTAGTGGTCCGTATCTTCAGCTCGCCGACGGTTTTTCCCTGGGCTCGGCTCCCGGGCTCGATTCTGACCCACACCATCTCCAGGAGCGCAGAAACCGATTTCAGCTGTTCGAGCTGTTTGTGCGCCTGGCTGAGCTTGAGCCGGGGGGAATATGAAGAACGCCTGACTTTATCTGTGTATTCGTGTATCGCCGTGAGCGGGATGTCCAGGTGGATCAGCGCCTGTCTTATGATTTCAAGGCTCGCTTCGAATTCGGGCTGCACCACTTCGTAGACCCCTGATTCGTAGAGCTCCTTCATCTCCTCCATTCCTTCGACCCGCGCCACGACGTTGACCTTAATTTTATTGGCGGCTATGTATCCCAGGACCGCCCTGGTCGCGATTATTCCGGGGATCGTCGAGATCAAAAGGGCCGCCCGGTCGATATGGGCCGCATCAAGCACAGCCGCCTGGGTCGCGTCTCCGTATATGACCGGCATGCCCTGGTTTTTCATGTATTCGAATCGGCGGTGTTCCTGCTCGATGATCAGGCAGGTGATGCCGAAATTTTTCATGAGGAATGCGACGTTCCTTCCGACACGACCCCCGCCGGCTATGACGACGTGGTTTTTCAGCGCAGCGCCGGTTATGTTCAGGGTCTCGATCTCGACCGATTTTTTCCATCGCTTTTTCAGCGAATAAATCGGTCTGGTGAGCCGCGACATGAAGGGCGTTACTATCATGGTGATAACGATGGCCGAGAGCATGATCAGGTACAGCTCCCTGTTTATGATCTTTTCAGCGAGTCCCATACGCAGGAGGACGAAAGAGAATTCGCCGATCTGGGAAAGGCTCAGGGCCATGGCAAGGGGGATGACGTTTCTGTATCCGAAAGACCTGCTTATCGCCGCGAACAGAATCCCCTTGCCGACAAGGACCGCCAGGGTGATGAGCAGGATAACCGGGAGATTCTCAAGCATGAACCCGGCATCGAACAGCATTCCGATAGACGTGAAGAAAAACAGCACGAATATGTCCCTCAGGGGGATGATGTCGCTCAATGCCTGGTGGCTGTAGTCTGACTCGTTCAGCACCATGCCTGCGACAAACGCGCCGAACGCGAACGACAGCCCGGCAATATGGGTGAGAAAGCCTATCCCCAGCCCGAGCGCGGTCACCGCGAGCAAAAACAGCTCCCGGGAATTCCATCGTGCTATCATCTTGAGGATGAAGGGAATGGCCCTGGTCCCGATAAAAACGATTATCGCCAGAAACATGGCGGCTTTCAGCACCGCAAAACCGAGAAATCCCAGGCCCTCATTGATATTCTTAATCTGAGGAATGATAATCATCATCGGGATTGCTGCGAGGTCCTGCATGATGAGAACGCCGATCATCACCCTGCTCGACAGCGTGCCCATGAGGTCCTGGTTCATCAGGGTCTTGAGAACCACCATTGTACTCGACAGAGACATGACAGCGCCGAGCAGAAGAGAAGGGACTGTGGGGAATTCGAAAATCCGCCCGATGGCGAACCCGTAACAGATCGTCAGGGCCACCTGGATGGGCGTGCCGAAAATCGCGATGGCGCCAACCTGTTTGAGTTCCCTGAACGAAAAATCGAGGCCGATCGAGAAGAGCAGGAGTGCGACCCCGATTTCGGCGAGCAGTTCGATGTTCTTGATGTCCGAAACGATCCCGAGAGCATAGGGCCCGATGATCATACCGGCGAAGATGTATCCGAGTATAAGCGGAGCCTTCAGCCGGTGAAAAACCAATCCGCCGATAAATCCCGCGATGATCAATATGATTATTTCCTGAGCGATACCCATGGCGTTTCCCGTATTTTGCACCGTGTCCCTTTAATAATCGTGGATGAAGCGCGGGTTTTTGTAAAGAAATTATTATCCGTCAGGCGCTTGGAATCCAGCGTTGCTGGATAAAAAATCGCGATCCGAAAAAATCCTGTTGCCATTCAGTGGGTTTCGGATACCGATATTCACATGAAGAAGATTCTTTTCATCCAGCTGCCCCTTCTGGATCACACCCAGGGATATCTGACCGGCAATATCGAGTACGCGCCCGCGTCGATGGCCGCTTACATAAACAGGAGATGCAGTTCCAGGATCGAGACGCACATTCTTCCCCGCAACCTGTCGCTTTTCGGCTCGGACGAGATTATCCTTCGCTATTTCAGAAATCTCTCGCCCGACGCGGTCGCCTTTACCTGCTACCTGTGGAACATCGAGCGCTCCCTGTCGATCGCTGTAAGGATGAAAGAACAGCTCGAATCCTGCGAGATATTCTTCGGAGGGCCTGAAATCGCCCAGGGCTCCGTGGCCATGAATTCGGCGCATCCGTATATTGACCGTTTTGTGACAGGGGAAGGGGAGTGGTTCTTCGACAGGCTCCTGAATACCGGCAAAAAGGGCGTGTCCGAAGCCGGGTATAACGGCAACCGCGTGCTATGCCAGCCGGCCGGAGAACTGATCGATGCGCAAACGATCGTGGAGCCGTTTACCGCGAATTACCTGAACCCCATGCCCGACGGGTCGATCTTCCTCGAGATGACCAGGGGGTGCCCGTACCGCTGCAGCTACTGCTACTATTCGAAAAACTGTCTACGTGTCCGCGAGCTTCCCTTTGACATACTCGAACGCTGCCTGACCGGAAGAAGAGGTATAACCGAGGCCTACCTCCTTTCGCCGACATTCGACCGGACCAGCGATTTCCACGAAAAGCTCAGGCGTTTGGCCGGAATAAACAGGGGAGTTTTACTCCATACCGAAATGCGCACTGACCGGATGACGCCTGAAACCGCGGAGCTCATCTACCGCGCGGGATTTCACAGCTTGGAAGTGGGCCTCCAGACCCTGAACAGGGGCGCTCTCGAAAAAGTGAGACGGGGCGGCGATCCTGACCGGGAGCTCGAAGGCATGATCATGCTTCAGAAGGCGGGCGTTGACCTGAAGATCGGCGTCATCCCCGGGCTTCCTGGCGACACGCCGGAATCGTTCGCCGCAACAATCGACCGGCTGGTCGACGCCGGTCTTGCAGGCAGTATCGAGTTGTATCCCCTGATGGTGCTTCCCGGCGCCGCGATCAGGGACGCTGCGATTTCCGGTGGGGTGGATTTCATGAACGAGCCGCCGTATTACTATCTGAAAGGTTGGGGTTTCGACACCGCTGCTCTCAAGGAAATCATCTGGTACAGCGAATCGAGAACCGGGTTTTCTCATGTCCAGCGGCGTCTTCCTGATTTCATAAGAAACGGCGTGGGAGGACTCATCGCGGGCGTTTCCTTCAACGGAGACGCGCTTCAAAACTGGCAATTTTCCCGCTGGAGTCATCTCATCGATACGAACGTTTTTTCGGTTTTCATCACGCTGACACGGGCCGACAGGGCTCTGGAAGGAATGCGTTATCTCGGGGATTTATTCGGAAGAAGCGAGCTGTTCAACCTTGTTTTTTTTCATGACGGGCTTTTACATGAGGCCGTGATCGAGCGGGCAATCGCGGATTTCGATACTGATTCATTATACCGCAGGCTGCACAGGTTCGACCCGTGGCGCGACGGGCTTCCCGTAAGGTTCTATCAGGTGATGGATGAATTCAGGGTGTTCAGAAAAGCCCTGGACGGATACAGCCTGATCGAGCCGATAATCCGTTTGACCGGAAGGAATCTCGAACTGCTTGTACGTTCAAAACTTGAGGAGTGCAATGTCCTTGTTCCCGGGGGAGGGTACGGCCTGGCCCGGGATTATCTTGTGGGACATTATGCCGACGCCGTGGAGCATGTGGCCTTCGAAAGCGAATCCGAGCAGCAGTTTTTTTACAACGATATCGGGTTCGAGCACCTGGCGTTCCCGTATTCGTTCAGGGTCATTGATGTGAAGTGACTCTGAATCGGTACTTGTCCCCTGTTTTGGTTCCGGGCTGATCGAGAAAGAGCTTCAATACGCCGTTTTTCATCATTGGGCCCATTATCTGCTCAATTCATTGATCTGGTCGTTCAGCTCCCTGAGCGCCTTTACCGACGCTTCGGGATAGGGGGTCCCTTGCATTTTTTTGTACGCGTAATTTATCGCGCTCGAGGAGTTTATCCGGTGGATCCTGATGTCCGGAAATTTTTTCAGTTCGGACATGACCGCCTCCAGGTCTCCTCCCTGGGATCCGACACCCGGTATGAGCAGGGGAACGTCTTTGCCGGAATTGATGAAAATTTCCGACACTGCCGCGAGCTGCTGTGGATACGTGGCGCCGACGACAGATCCGATACCGGGACCGTACCATTCGATGATTTTTCGCGCTGTATGAAGAAAGAGCGGCCTTCCGCCCGCTTCAATGTCCTGCAGGTCGCCGGAAGACTTGTTTGACGTCTTGGTGAGTATGTAAAAACCGCCGTCCGGTTTTCTTTTCATGAACGGAGAGATGGAGTCGTATCCCATATAGGGAGAAAGCGTCACCGCATCCGCCTTGAAAAAATCGAACGCCTCGGCCGCATACGCCTCGGCAGTTTTGCCGATATCCCCGCGCTTGACATCCAGGATCACCGGAATCCCCTGCGCTTTGAAAAGGGTTATGATTTTTTCTAATGCCAGAATCCCTTCGATCCCGTACTGGGCGTAAAATGCATAGTTCGGTTTCACCGCAGAGGGATACTCCCCGGACTGGACCATTTTGTTCAGGATTTCCTGATAGAAGATGGTGATCGCTTCGCCTGCCGGCGCCCGAACCGGAATGTCTTCGATCACGGGATCAAGGCCCATGCAAACAATGCTCTTGAATTTTTCCGCTGATGTGGTCAGTTGATTAAGATAATTCATGG
>JAKLIV010000204.1 GCA_022709405.1 Spirochaetota bacterium | reverse complement strand
GGTTCGAGATCACCCTTTCTTCGCTGAAAACGGCCCCCTGAAGATCGGCGGAATCAACCGTATACAGGAAATGGAACGATAGGGCGTATCCGCCCGCGATAATCGCCAATAAAGCAATGAGAGAAAATATCCTCTTCGATTTTTTTTCTATCGGTGAGCCGTACCGGCCGTACTGCCACAATCCCAGCGCGATGAAGGCCAGCAGCGTCAGTCCGGGCATGACCGAATCGCTTTCAAGCAGCGAGAGGAGGTATACCGCCGTAAAAACCAGAAAGAAGCCCATTGCCTGCTCGAAGGTGCGCGTCCATTCCCCGGCCTTCGGGACAAAGCGCATGAGGCCCGGGCTCGCCGAAATGATCATGTAGGGAAGGGCCATACCCGCGCCGATGCTCATGAATGTGATGAAGATGATATGAGGGGGCTGGATGAGCGCCCACGCGAGCGTGCCTCCCAGAAAAGGGCCGCTGCACGGCGTGGCCAGCAGCGTGGCGAGCAGCCCTTTCAGAAACGCGTCGGCATGGCGGTTGTCGCGCTCTTTGGCCGCTTTCCCGGCGAACGAGGGAACGTTCAGCGTGAACAATCCGAACATCGAAAGGGCCAGCGCGAACACGACCCCGGCCATGACGATCAGAAAAAGCCTGTGTTGAAAGAGCTCTCCCCATCCGTATCCGAAAAACGCCGTGAGGAACGCGAGCGCCATGAAGCTCGCGAGTATTCCGGCAGAGAAGAGAGATCCAAGCTTCAGCATTTCCCTGCGGTCGCTGCCCGCGTGCTTCACGAATCCCATGATCTTAAGGCTCACCACGGGCAGCACGCACGGCATGAAATTGAGTATGAAGCCGGCGATGAGTCCGAACAGCACCGCCTGCAGGAGCCCGGTGACGCTGCGTTCCCGGATGCACCGCGGCGAGAAGCTCATCCCCCTGAAATGATCGTCCTGTGATTTCACCGGACTGGAAACGGTTGCCAGGTTTTGCTCCTGCGCCGGTTGCGCAACGGGATTTTCGGTTTGACCGGCGGTAATGCCGGCCTGTGCGGCCTCGATTTTCACCGTGCATGGCAATGTCATTTTTTTGGGGATGCAGGTCGTGTCGGTGCACAGGAGTGCGTCGAGCAGGAGTGATATTTCGTACTCGCCGGGCAGGGCGTTCTTTCGCGCGGTGAAAGGGAGCACTATCTCGACTTTTTCTGAATACACGAAGACATGTTCTGTGTCGCCCGGATAGGTATATCGTTCCCCGGCGGGATATTTCACGTCTCCGAAGACGATCGCGTCCGGCCCTGACGCTGTGACGACAGTCGGTTTTCCGGTGCCCGGCCCTTTCGGGTTGGCATATATATGGCTGCCTGACGGGATCTCGATTTTCATTTTGATGGATGAACCTCCTCCGGGGTCAGCACTGACCGCTGCCGGATCGAGGTATGCCCTGAATTCGGTTATTCTGTTCCCGCCGCATGACGCCAGGACCAGCGTGAGCAGGAAAATGAGCCATTTCAGCGGTTTTGCCATGATTGCTTCCCCTGTCATGAAGGTTCGGATTCTGTTGTGAAATAGCAGGTAAAAGATATTTATGCAATAACAATTTCTTCGCAGGCCGCAGACGTTATCTACTTGACAGGAAAAATTTTTCATCGGTTATTTACCGGAGTTCGGTTGAAGATGGCCGCCGAGGCACTGAGTACACAGGGTGGATTATTCTCCGACCACCTCCCATCCTCCCAGTCGAAGCGTTTAGAACATCCTGTTCTGCTTCGACACAGAGCCATCCTGGCTCTATCTTTGCCAAGGGGCAAGCGGCATGGATGCCGCAGTATCGATTGCGAACATGGATGTTCAGAAAGCAATCGATTGAGGTGATTGAGCGAAGCGAAGTTGGTGGGGCTTTTACAGATACTCTGCGACTCAGCGGCCGTCTTTTTCTGAAATTTCGGAAAGAATGAAATTCTTGAAATGCACGATTGAATAGAGGTAAGTATTTATGAATGAATTTCTGGTTTATAAAATAGTTCTGGCCGGGTGCGCGCTCATCGGCCTGGTATCTTTTGTCGCGCTTTTTTTCGTGACCGCTCCCTATGGCAGGCACACGAAAAAGGGATGGGGGCCGCTGATCCCCAATACGCCTGCCTGGGTGATGATGGAGGCCCCGGCCTCGCTGCTCATGCTCGTGTATCTGCTCACCGCACAGCGGGCGCTCACTCCGGTGCTGATTGCGTTCTTCGTCATCTGGCAGATACATTATTTTCACCGCTCGTTCATCTTTCCATTCCAGCTCAAAGCCAGGGAGATGATGCCGTTATCAATCATACTCTTCGGGGTCCTTTTCAATGCGGCGAACACCTACATCCAGGGCAAATGGCTCTATGTATTCTCTCCGGAGTCGATGTACACGGTTTCGTGGTTTTATGACCCGCGGTTCATCATCGGGGTCGTCATATTCTGCGCGGGTTTCGCGATCAACAAGCACGCGGACGCGGTGCTCCGGGCGCTCTGGGACCCGAACGATCCGGGGTACAAGATTCCCTACGGCGGCATGTACCGGTTCATCTCGTGCCCCAACTATCTAGGGGAGATGCTCACCTGGGCCGGCTGGGCGGTGATGACCTGGTCGATCGCGGGCCTGTATTTCGTGCTCTGGACCATATTCAACCTGGCTCCGCGGGCCCGATCGAACCATAAATGGTACCGGGACAATTTTCCCGATTACCCGAAGGAGCGCAAGGCCCTGGTGCCGTTCATTTATTGAAAAAAGTTTTATCATTTCACGCCTCCCGATCGTATAACAGGTGTGAAAAATACTTGCTCAACACGAACGGGAGGTTTATATTATGGATAAAAACACGGGGAAGACCGGCGGTGACCCGATCATGAACGTTCCAAAAACAATACTCTACAAAACCCTGAAGAACGCAATTTCAGGCGGTGAGGATGAAAGCATCATGGAGCTTGCCGACCTTTTACATGGAGGTATGCAGTATCACCTTGTTCATGACTCCCGCATCACCGACAACAGCATACGCATCGAGGCCCAGCACCATGAAATCATGAACACGGTAGAGGCCATGCGTGAAGGTTTCAGGCAGATGGAGAAGCGTTTCGAGCAGATCGACCGGCGCTTCGAACAGGTTGATAAACGCTTCGAACAGGTTGATAAACGCTTCGAACAGGTCGATAAGCGCTTTGAGCAGATGGATAAACGGTTCGACGACCTCATCCACCAGTTTGACAGGCGATTCGACCAGGTGGACAAACGATTCGCGTTCCAGTCGTGGCTTATCGGCATCGGTTTTGTTTCAATCAACACGCTGGTCGTACTGCTGAAGATATTCGGCTGAGAGCCTGGCTCACTCCGCAGACCTGATTGTCACTCTGGTCAATCGAGACTGACCCGCGAGTTCCCGCCACTGCGTATTCCTGATGCGGCCGATCTCTTCGACTTCCCAGGCCGGCTTCTGGCCGAAAAAGATACACAGGTAGTTTCCCCGCTTGCTGTATGCGATGCCCCCGGGCGGTATCTCGCTCACCAGTTTCGGACGGCTGCTTTTTCCGTTGTCCAGCTCGACGCCTACCGGTCCGTACAGCTCGTTCCCCCATTGTTCGAGAGATATGGTGCGGGGAAGGCTTTCGTACAGTGTGTTCGCTGCGTGGGAGTCATAAAGGTCGGCGTCGATGCTCAGGCTGCCGAAATCAAGGATGATCTTTTTCATGGCGCGCTCCGGGTTTTTCCCGAATTATACCGGCCCAATCATTCCCGTCAACGAAGTTGTGCATCCGCCCTGTGCGGGGAATAAATAGATTGACACCATCCCGGATTTTTTCTTACTTGATACATCTTTTTACATGAATTCAAACAGGTGGCCGATATGGAACTTCCATCCTCGTATGATCCGAAAGAGGTCGAACAGAAATGGTATAAACTGTGGGAAGAGGGGGGCTTTTTCCACGCCGACGAGAATGACGACAGGGAGCCCTACTGCATCGTAATCCCCCCTCCAAACGTGACCGGCAACCTTCACATGGGCCACGCCCTGAACAACACCCTGCAGGACATTCTGACCCGGTGGCAGCGCATGAAGGGCAAATCGGCTCTGTGGATGCCGGGGATGGACCATGCGGGCATCGCGACCCAGAACGTGGTCGAGCGCCTGCTGCGCGAGGAAGGAAAATCAAAGGACGACCTGGGCCGCGAGAACTTCGAGAAGCGCGTGTGGGAATGGAAGGAGCATTCCGGCGGACAGATCCAGGGACAGCTCCGGCGCCTGGGCTGTTCGCTTGACTGGAAGCGCGAGCGATTCACGCTCGACAAGGGGCTTTCCCGCGCAGTGCACAAGGTCTTCGTTTCACTTTACGAGGAGGGACTGATCTATCAGGGCTATCGCATCATCAACTGGTGCCCGCGCTGCGAGACCGCCCTGTCTGACATCGAGACCGAGTACAAGGACCTCGCCGGGCATTTCTGGCACATCAAGTATCCCAGGGTCGACGGCAACGGGTACATCGTGGTCGCCACCACCAGGCCCGAGACCATGCTTGGCGACACCGGTGTTGCGGTTAACCCCGAGGACGAGCGTTACACCGACCTCGTGGGCAAGAAGGTCATGCTGCCGCTCATGAACCGCGAGATCCCGGTGTTCGCCGACAGTTTCGTCGACAGGGAATTCGGGACCGGCCTCGTGAAGGTGACGCCGGCGCACGACCCCAACGACTTCGAGATGGGCAAGCGCAACAACCTCGAAGAGATCAATATTCTCGACAAGAACGGGTTCATCAACGAGAACGGCGGCCCCTACAGGGGGATGGAACGCTTCGAGGCCCGCAGGAAGGTCGTCGAGGACCTCGATAAACTCGGGCTCCTGGTGAAGGTCGAGAACCATGACCACTCCGTGGGCCACTGCTACCGCTGCCACACCATCATCGAGCCGTACCTGTCGAAGCAGTGGTTCGTGAAGATAGCGCCGCTCGCCGAGGAGGCGATCAAGGCCGTCAAAGACGGCAGGATCAAGTTCGTGCCGAAGAACTGGGAGAAGACCTACTTCGAGTGGATGTACAACATCCGCGACTGGTGCATCTCGCGCCAGCTCTGGTGGGGACACCGCATTCCCGCGTTCTACTGCGACGACTGCGGCAGGGTCATCGTGAGCGCAGAGGACCCGGCCGCGTGCGACGCGTGCGGGTCGAAGAACATCAGGCAGGACGAGGACGTGCTCGACACGTGGTTCTCGTCGGGCCTGTGGCCCTTCTCGACGCTCGGCTGGCCCGACAAAACCCCGGCACTCAAGAAGTATTATCCGACGTCGGTGCTCGTCACGGGCTTCGACATTATATTCTTCTGGGTCGCGCGCATGATCATGATGGGACTCAAGTTCATGGGCGATGTCCCGTTCAGGGACGTTTACATCCACGCGCTGGTGCGCGACGAGCACGGCCAGAAGATGAGCAAGTCAAAGGGCAACGTTGTAGACCCGCTCCTGCTCATGGACGAGTACGGCACCGACGCATTTCGCTTCACGCTGGCCATATTCGCCGCGCAGGGACGAGACGTCATTCTCTCAGAGAAGAGGATCGAGGGATACCGCGCCTTCTGCAACAAAATCTGGAACACGACCCGTTTCATACTGATGAACCTGGGCGAGGGCTTCGCCATGACCGACATCGACCCGGCCGCGCTCGAGCCGTTCGACCGCTGGATCCTCCATCGCCAGAACAGGGCGATCGAGGACGTCTCCCGCGCGCTCGAGGAGTACCGCTTCAACGAGGCGGCCCAGGTGATATACGACTTCTGGTGGGGGGAATTCTGCGACTGGTACCTCGAGCTCACCAAGCAGCGTCTTTATGACAAGGAACCGTCGGCGGCCAAATCGTCTGCCGTCGCCAAGCAGGTGCTCTATCATGTGCTGCGCACCTCGCTTAAAATCCTGCATCCCTTCATGCCGTTCATCACCGAGGAAATCTGGGAAAAGATCGCCGAAGGGGGGCAGGGTCGAATCATTACGGCTCAGTGGCCGGTCGCCGAGAAGAAGTTCGATTTCCCGGCGGAATCGGAAGAGGCCGAGATCTTCAAGGAGATCGTGTACAAGATACGCAATGTGCGCGGCGAGATGAACGTGCCGCCCGACAAGAAGGCCACGGCCATATTCAAGAGCCGCAGTGCAAAGGTCGCAGCGATCATCGAGCGCGAGTCGGCCCACATCAGGGCCCTGGCGAAGGTCGAGAAGATAACTCTTGACGCGGCATACGCGCCGGACCGCACCGATGCGGTGGCGGTCATGAACGACCTCGAGATTTTCCTCCCGCTACGCGACCTTATCGACCTCGACAAGGAGAAGGCGAGGCTTTCCAAGGAGATCGATCGCGTGTCTGCCGACCTCGACAGGGTGGAGAAGAAGCTCGGGGATGAAAGCTTCACGGGAAAGGCCCCGGCGAAAGTCGTGCAGAAGGAAAAGGAGAAAAGAGAGGAGCTTTCCGGGATACTTTCAAAGCTCAGGGAGAGCCTGGCCAAGCTTTCCTGATTCCCGGCGCCGCCCCGGATGTTCACGGTTTGCAGGCCTTTTCAATGGTCTTCTGCTCAAGGCGGAGGCGCCTGCGTTCGGCAGCCTCGCAGTTGCGCCGCTTTTCATCATCGGTTTCGAAAA
>JAKLIV010000203.1 GCA_022709405.1 Spirochaetota bacterium | reverse complement strand
TCTTACCAGTCATATGAGTCCTCCTTCTGATTTAAATTGTGTGGTTACTATTTAAATCGTCAGATCGAGGACTTTTTTATTCTCTAAATGTGCGAAAGATATTGTACAGTACCCATACTTTTCATTAATAAGAATGACGCAATGATATTCTGAAGTAAAATTTCAGTCTGCGGCTTTGCAAGGATGGGGAGTCCAGAGGGGTTTACCCCTCTGGATATAAAATTTTCAATACTCGTACGCGCCCATACTCCATCCGGTGGTGGCGCTGTCCGCGACATAGTCAGGCGTGCGCGCCGCGCCCTCGATGTCAAGCAGATACTCGTCGAGGGGCGTGATCTCAACAATGTCAAAGGGGTCGATAACGCCCCCTCCGGTTACCGTTGACGGGCTTGACGCGGTGAGCTTATAGTCGGCATCGAGTAGCGGGTCAACCGTGACATTACCGGTGCCGAGAGTGATTCCTGTATGGTCTGTGCCACCGTTGCCGTAGATGCAGTTGTAGTAATAAAACCCACCAGTTGCTTGAATTCCATATCTTTCATAATTTTCATCTATGGTAATAATGATATTATTTATTACTACCGGATTATTGGTATCAGTACTATATAAACCGGTACTTGTCGCTGTATTTTCAGATCCTGCATATGAAGTCACTCCAGAGATTATGGTATTGTTTATTAAAATACAGTCTCCATCATTGTGAACTCCATATGAGTACCCACCGTTATTTACCATGGAACCGGAAATGATGCAATTATTTATTATTTCAGGATCTCCTCCGATATTTTCTAAACCAGCGGTTAATCCTAGTTCTACATTATTTGATGATTTAATTAAATTTTTAACAATTCGTGAACTCGAATTAAGAATATATAAACCCGTAGAACCTCCATACGACATTTCGGAGACTATTAGACAAAATCTAATTATCAGATCAATTCCACAGTTTTGAATATTAAGCCCCATACCTTTAGTAGTTTTTATCGATAAA
Organism: Spirochaetota bacterium; assembly: GCA_022709405.1. GTDB lineage: Bacteria > Spirochaetota > UBA4802 > UBA4802 > UBA5550 > JAKLIV01. The sequence goes on along the minus strand of JAKLIV010000203.1, from coordinate 5,663 downwards.
CCCTCAATAAGCGTTGGAGAATATATCTCTTCAATTTTAATACTTTGGCTGTATTTCCCCTCAAGTCGTGTTTCATAGGGGTTATTCTCAAGGCCGGTAGAAAAATCATGCCTTTCACTGAAATCAGCATTAAATCCCCCCTGAACACTGACTCCCTCCCTGAAAACAAAATACTCCTCGTATGCCGCGAAATTCCCCGCAGATATTTCACCGCGCGAGGCGACCCTTACTTTCGATATCCCGAGCCTGTATGCCTCTGCCAAAGCTCGGTTGATCGTTTGATACGGGCTGTCGAGGTTCCCGGTTTTACCGGTGTCATCGGGCTTCGCGTCAGGGTCTGCCGCATCATAGGGGAAGTACACGTACAGACAGTCCTCCTTTGCGTCAAAGTACGACGACGCGTACTGGCCCGAGGCTGTTACCGATGCGCGTATTCTCCAGTAATAGGTTCCGGCAGAGGGAAGGGTGAGCTTGTAAAAGGTGTTGGGCACCTCAACCGTAAAGGGGCTCCCGGTTATCTGCTGGGCGAACGCCTCGTCAATGGCGACTTCTATCGAATAATACTCCGCTCCTTCCTTGGCCGTCCAGCGGAGGTCGGCGGTCAGGTTGAGCACGGTGTCGCCCTCCTCGGGGCTCAGGATGTTGGGAAGGCTGGTGTCGGCAGGGAGAAAGTCGCCGTTAAGCAGGGTCGTTGTCGACGTGTTGTCGCAGGCAGTAATGATCAGCGCCGCCGTTGCAAGTATATGTATCAGTTGTTTTTTCATGGTTAGTCTCCTTCTATCTTATGCCCCCTCCGGGGCGATGCACTGAGCGAAGTCGAAGTGGCCCTTGACCGACTTCAATTGTTTTCGTAAAGACGGTCACAGAGCCGCAGAGAACACAGAGGTTTTTTATTATGTATCAATCTGTTCATATCCGTGTTTATCCGTGTTCATCTGTGTTAAATTCTTTCATCTTTCTCCGTGTCCTCAGTGACTCCGTGGCTGTCTTCCTCTTTAAACCCCCTCCGGGGGTGGCGAGCAACGCGAGCCGGGGGCAGGTGGCCAGGGATACGAGGTCAGAACCTGAACCCGACCCCCAGGGTGACGGCGTTCAGTATGGTATAGTTGCCCTCCTCGATCTCGGTCCATATCTGGTATCCGATATTGAGGCTCACGAATTTTTTGAACGTGCACGTGAACTCGAGGCCGCCCCCGAAAAAGGGCACGCCGTTAGTTTCTGTCGAGCTGTAGCTCCCCGAAACGGTGGAGCTCTGAACGATGTAGCCGGCCCCGATCTTCGGGTGCAGGCCCAGCATCTCCCGGTAAAAGATGATGTCGTATACGAAATACCCGCCCAGGATGAAATTGTTGGTCTCGATCATCAGGCTTTCAATGGCCGGGTTCTCGTCGCGGATGGGCTCGTGCCGCAGGTAGTTGAATTCGAACTGGAACGCGAGGTCTTTCCATATGAAGGGAAGGTTCGCGCGCATGTACAGTCCGGCCATGGGCGGGCTTGCCTCGATGCGGTCCGCGTACCCGTTCAGGTAAAAGGCGTATCCCAGCTTCACGCCCAGGGTGAACTTGACCCGGTCTATGTCTTCTTTGAGTGTTCCCCGGTCGAGCTTGAATTTTATGCTGCGCTTTTCGCCGGGCGCGCCGTCGACGATGTAGCGGTACTGGTACTCGTTCTTCTTGAGGATGTCGATCTCAACGGTCTTTTCCCAGTTCTCTCCGCCGCCGTTCATGGAAACCGGCCGCCACCCGGTAAAGTCTCCTTCGAGGGAAACGCTCTTTGCGGGCTTCGAGTACCGGAACACGTACTCCTTCCGATTTTCGATCTTGACGTCCGATATGGAGGCGATATCCGAGCGCTTGAGTGAATACTCCTTGTTGACCGTGAGCTTTTCGCGGACAATGATTTTGTTCGCGTCCTCGTCGACGATGTACCCGTCGCGGTAGGTCCCGTCCTTCAGGTACACGTACTGTTTCTTGATTTCGGTAAGGTTGTACAGGATGCGGATTGCATTTCTGCGGGGGAATTTTTCGTCTGCGTCCTTGCCGCGCCTGCGGAACGCGATGCCATCGTCGGATTCGCTGATTACCTTTCCGTATATGACGCTGCCGTCCTTCAGGAAAAGCGCTTCATCCGCCTGCGCCCCCTGAGACAATAAAAAGCACAGCAATACAGTAAGCATACAACACTGGATAGTAGTTTTCATGGATCACCTGCGAGCATGGAATACTGCAACAAACTTAAAAAACTATCGCACTCGCAGCGGATTTTGTCAATAATAATCACTGCCGGTTTGACAGATAATCCCACCCTGATCATGCTTCCTGTATATAGCAGGAAAATACTATCCGGCGGATTTCTCCATACGCAGCCATGTCGCGGACTGTCTTATTCTATTTACAAGTCGGCAACAGGGGCCTCAATCTCCTGCCGACAGTATCTCCACAATCGGGGATTGGCAGATTTAAGTCGAATAAATGAAGGCAATGATGTCTATTCACATACCGGCATGTAAAAATTTCATTCACAAAAAATACTTCAGTTAATAAAATCTTCCCGGGCAAAAGAGTTTAAGTCGACACTGACGATTTACTATTGACAGAATAATACCCTGATGCAAGGATTTTTTAATAATCAGGAGAAATAAATGCCGAAGAAGCAGAGAACACCTGAAGAAATCGAGCAAGCGAAGATAAACATTCTCCAGCAGGCCGTGAAGCTGATGAACGAGGTCGGATTTCATGACTTCAGCATGCGAAAACTTGCGCGTGAGATTAAAGTTACGACGCCCACGCTTTACAGCTATTACCGCAACAAGGAAGAACTCTATCTGTCCATGCTCACCGAAGGATTCTCGCTTCTCTATAATCTGTTATTGTCTGGATATCAGAATTCGAACGATCCCTTTATGCGGCTGCGGGCACTCAGCGACGCTTTTATCGATTTCGGCCTTAACAGCTACAACTTCTACAGCCTGATGTCGACCTGGCACGTGCCCCACTTCGACGACTACCGGGGCACGGACCTGGAACTCGCCGCGAGGAACCTGTTCGATATATCCTTCAAGGTGATGAACCTCTGCATCAAGACCATCCGTGAAAGGGCCGGGAAAAACTACACCCTCAAGCCGAAAGACGCCCGTTTGATGCTGGTGTTCTTCTGGAGTGTCCTTCACGGTTACATTTCGAGCCAGCACAACGCACTGCTCAACTATCTTCCCGGCGGATCCCCTGTTTCACTGAAGAACGAGATGATCGACGTCATCAGAGAAACTTTCGAGTACGAAATAAATTCCCGCAGGGTGAAGATCGCACGCGGCAAAGCCAAAGCGGATAATTAATTATCTGAGACACGATCAGTCCCCTTATTTCCTCCGCTGTTCAGGGGTTCACGGCTGTCGTTTTTTGATTTATACCTGCAACCCGTTTCCCTCCTTATCTGACGGCAAATCCCGGTGAGCTTTATCAATAAAATGCCGGCTTCAGGTTGATTTTTAATTTTATACAATATTGAAAATTTATACATATTCAGCTTCAAGATATAAAACACCGGAACCCCCTGTAAAAAAGTTGACGTTTATCAGGTCTTTTTTAAATTAGCACATGTTAGGCTAACACATGTTAATTTTATTGGAGACCACATATGTTTGAACAGTATCAGCTCGATAAACCGGACAACCTGGTAGAATTCCTCGAAAACAGCGTAACGAAGCATGGCAACAGGCCATACCTGGGAACTAAAAACAAAGCAGGACAATACGAATGGGTTACATACCGGGAAGTCGGCGAGCGCGTGGACAACCTGCGGGGCGGATTGGCCTGCCTCGGCATCAGGAAGGGTGATGCAGTCGGCATCATATCGAATAACAGCATCGACTGGGCAGTCTGCCATTTCGCAACGGTCGGCCTCGGCGCATTTTATGTGCCGATGTATGAAGCTGAACTGTCAAAGACCTGGGAGTATATTGCCAGTGACAGCGGTATGAAAATCCTCTTTGTATCCAGGAAATCTGTTTACGACAGGGTCAAAGACTTTCTCTCGCGCATCCCGACATTGCAGAAAATCATCATCATCGAAAACCAGGGCGTCGGGACAATGTCCGAGATTGAAGCACTCGGTGAAAAAAATCCGGTGAAATCGATTCATCCCAAACCCGAAGAAGTTGCAGTACTTGTTTATACATCCGGAACGACCGGCGACCCCAAGGGCGTGCTTCTGACTCACGGCAACTGGACCAGCAATCACCACGCCAGAGTCAAGGCGTATCCATATTACGTCAAGGACGACCGGACCCTGTCCCTGCTGCCATGGGCCCATTGTTTCGGCCTGGGCGAGCTGCACACATTGACGGCGATCGGCGGATCCCTTGGCTTCATGGAAAACGTGAGCACGATCGTTGATGACATGTCCAGTGTGAGGCCGACTTTCCTGATAGCCGTGCCCCGCGTATTCAATAAAGTCTACGACACAATTGTCACGCGGGTAAACAACGAAGGCGGATTAAAAAAAATGCTTTTCGACGCGGGAGTGGAAGCGGCCAAGGAGCGGCGGTGCCTGGCCGGGCATGGAAAGAGAAGCTTCAAGACGGATTTAAAGTTCAGGATCATCGACATGATCGTCTTCAAAAAGATCCGCGACCTGTTCGGCGGCCGGCTCAAGCTGGCCCTGACGGGCAGCGCGACGATGAATCCGGAGATCTCCAGGTTCTTCTTCGATATCGGCATACCGCTCTACGACGCATACGGTTTGTCAGAAACGACTCCCGGCATATCGAGCAATGTGCCCGACAGTTACAGGCTCGGCAGCGTCGGCAAGGTCATTGACAAGGTCAGGGTCGTCATCGACAAATCCGTTGTGGAGCCGGATGCTGATGACGGCGAGATCATCTGCTACGGCCCCAACGTCATGAAGGGCTATCACAACAAGCCCGAGGAGACGGCCAAGGTCATGACCCCGGACGGAGGCTTGAGAACAGGCGACCGCGGCCGTTTCGACCGGGACGGGTTCCTGTGGATCACGGGAAGGATCAAGGAACAATACAAGCTTGAAAACGGCAAATATGTTTTCCCGGCAGCCCTGGAGGAGGATATCTGCCTGAACCACTATGTTCAAAACGCCCTGGTTTGCGGGGCCGGACATGAATATAATATCTGCCTGATTGTACCCGAATCCAGCGCCCTCATTGAATATGCGAAAAAGAAAGGCCTGCCTGCGGATTACAAGGCCCTGGTCTCCAGGGATGATATTCAGTGCATGATTACGACTGAGATTGCGGATGCCCTGAAGAAAAAATTCGGCAATTACGAAATACCCCGAAAATTCCTTTTCCTTACCGAACAGTTCACCCTGGAAAACGGCATGATGACCCAAACCATGAAAATTAAACGCAAGGCCGTGCTCCAGAAGTACCAGGCGCAAATCGACGAATTATATAATAAACCAGAAATGGAGTGAAATACATTCAGTCGATATCGGGAAAATCCGGTTTTCTTTTCTGCAAAAATGCAGCAACACCGTGAAAGCACTCGCCCGAAGCGATCAACTCCGCCGCAAGTTTCTCTTCCATGTCCAGAGAGTTGACTCCGTTCAGTGCGGCATACCCGCGGCTGAGCGCCAGGGCGCTCCTCACGGCCCTGGGGCCGTTCGATGCGATCATCTCCGCGATGGCG